>CAIYFE010000001.1 GCA_903925445.1 uncultured Burkholderiales bacterium
CAAAAAACTCTTCGCGAAAAGTCATGAAATCTTGGTGCTCAGGCGTCATGTCAAACGCAATTTTGAGCATGCCACGTGCGCCAGCGCCAGCCATTGGGCGATAGGTTTCAAGAGGCAAGGCGTCCATTCCGCGATCGGTTCGCATTTTGTCGGCGGCGGCGCCCAAGTCTGGCGCGCTGTCAATCAGCGTGCCGTCTAAATCGAATAAAACTGCCCGAATCGAACTGAGCATGTCAACCTCACGCTGCTTTTTGGGTGGCCACCAAGTAGTTGACGCTGGTGTCAGCGTCCAACCAATAACGACGCGTCAACGGGTTGTATTGCATGCCCCGCGTTTGCTGCCAGTTCAAATCGGCTTGGCGACAAAAACCAGCCAATTCACTGGGACGAATGAACTTGGCATATTCATGCGTTCCGCGCGGCAGCAAGTTCAGCACATACTCCGCCCCCACGATGGCAAAGGCAAACGATTTGGCGTTGCGATTCAAGGTGGAGAAAAACACCCACCCACCGGGCTTGACCAATGCGCCACATGCGCGCACCACCGATGCGGGATCGGGCACGTGTTCGAGCATTTCCATGCAAGTCACCACATCAAAGCTGGCGGGGCGTTCGGCGGCCAAGTCTTCAACACTGATTTCGCGGTACTGAAGTTGCGCGGTTTGTGTTTCCAAAGCATGCAATTGCGCCACTTTGAGCGATTTACTGGCCAAGTCGATGCCCAAGGCCTGCGCCCCAGATCGCGCCATGGCCTCGGTCAAGATGCCGCCACCGCAGCCCACATCCAGCACTTGCTTGCCTTGCAAGTTGGCCAATTCGTTGATCCAGCCCAAGCGCAGCGGATTGATGTGATGCAGCGACGCAAATTCGCCCTGCTCGTCCCACCAGCGGTGTGCCAAATCAGAAAACTTCGTCAATTCAGCCGAATCGACGTTGGTGGTGTGTGTGTTGCTTTGCATCATGGCATTGTCTTAGGTCATTCAGAGCACCAAAACAAAACCCCGCAAAAGCGGGGTTTTGGCTGCGACTAAAGATCGGATCAGTTAGCGCGTGTGCCAACCACTTCGATTTCAACGCGGCGGTTTTTAGCGCGACCTTCTTTGGTCTTGTTGTCAGCCACGGGTTGTGACTTGCCTTTGCCTTCGGTGTAGATGCGGTTCTTTTCGATGCCTTTGGACACCAAGTAAGCTTTCACAGCTTCAGCGCGACGAACAGACAACTGTTGGTTGTAAGCCACTGAGCCCACAGAGTCGGTGTGACCCACGGCAATGATCACTTCCAAGTTGATGCCTTTGACTTTGCTCACCAAGTCGTCCAAACGGGCTTTGCCAGCGGGTTTGAGCACAGACTTGTCGAAGTCAAAGAAAGCATCAGCGGCGAAAGTCACTTTAGAAGCTGCAGCCACAGGTGCGGCAGGCGCAGCTGGAGCGGGGGCTTCTTTAGCGGCCACTGGAGCTTCGGCGACTTTGCCACAACCAGCAGCGGCAGTTGCTGGTGTCCAGCTACCGTCACGCCAGCATTCGCCAGCGGCGTTTTTCCAGACATCGCCTGAAGCATTGCGCCAGTTGTCGATTGTTTGGGCAGATGCCGCAGAAGCAGCAACAGCGATAGCCACCAAAGCCATCAGGTTCTTCAAGTTCTTCATATTCACCTCTTGTTTGAGTAAAAGCCGCAATTTTTCTTGACTGCAAGTCAATGCATTCAGGGTCCAAAAACCATAACGCTTTCAATATTGTGCCACAGCGTGCCTAATCAAGCAGATAAGCCTTATGTTAGCGCCCCATGGGGGGCTATTTTGGGGGAATTTGAGCTCAAAATTGAGGCAATATCAGCCTAAAATGATCGGTTTTCCGCTTTACGGCCGATTTCATGACACAGTTCGCTAAAGAAACCCTGCCCATCAGCTTAGAAGAGGAGATGCGCCGCAGTTACCTCGATTACGCCATGAGCGTGATTGTGGGACGCGCCCTCCCCGACGCCCGCGACGGCTTGAAGCCTGTTCACCGCCGCGTGTTGTTTGCCATGCACGAGCTGAACAACGATTGGAATCGCCCTTACAAAAAGTCTGCGCGTATCGTCGGTGACGTGATCGGTAAATACCACCCGCACGGCGACAGCGCGGTCTACGACACGATTGTTCGGATGGCGCAAGATTTCTCATTGCGCCACATGTTGGTGGATGGACAAGGCAACTTCGGCTCGGTGGACGGCGACAACGCGGCGGCCATGCGTTACACGGAAATCCGTTTGTCCAAAATCGCCCACGAAATGTTGGCCGACATCGACAAAGAAACCGTCGACTTTGGGCCCAACTACGACGGCTCCGAAAAAGAGCCGCTGGTCTTGCCAAGCCGCATTCCCAATTTGCTGGTCAACGGCTCGGCAGGGATTGCGGTGGGAATGGCAACCAACATTCCGCCACACAACTTGAACGAAGTGGTGGATGCTTGCTTGCACATGCTGGCCAACCCAGAAGCCAGCGTGGACGATTTGATGGAAATCATTCCAGCGCCGGACTTTCCAACGGCAGGCATCATTTACGGCATCAGCGGCGTCAAAGACGGCTACCGCACCGGCCGTGGCCGCGTGGTGATGCGCGCCAAGTGCCACTTTGAAGACATCGACAAAGGCCAGCGTCAAGCCATCATCGTTGATGAGATGCCTTACCAGGTGAACAAAAAGACCTTGCAAGAGCGCATGGCCGAGTTGGTTCACGAAAAGAAAATCGAAGACATCAGCCACATCCAAGACGAGTCCGACAAATCGGGCATGCGCTTGGTGATTGAGCTCAAACGGGGCGCCGTACCCGAGGTGGTGCTCAACAACTTGTACAAGCAAACCCAGTTGCAAGACACGTTTGGCATCAACATGGTGGCCTTGATCGACGGCCAACCCAAGCTGTGCAATTTGAAAGACTTGATCAGTGTCTTCTTGCAGCATCGGCGTGAAGTGGTGACCCGTCGCACGGTGTTCACTTTGCGCAAAGCGCGCGAGCGCGGGCATGTGCTCGAAGGCTTGGCCGTGGCCTTGGCCAACATCGATGATTTCATTGCCATCATTCGCAATGCGCCCACGCCTCCCGTGGCCAAAGCCGAATTGATGAACCGCCCTTGGGACAGCCAATTGGTGCGCGAAATGCTCACCCGCACCCGCGCCGATGGTGGCACGATCAATGCCGACGACTACCGCCCCGATGGTTTGGAAAAAGAATTCGGCATGGGTGGCGATGGCTTGTACCGCTTGAGCGACACCCAAGCGCAAGAAATCTTGCAAATGCGCCTGCAACGTTTGACCGGCTTGGAGCAAGACAAAATTGTCAACGAGTACAAAGACGTCATGGCCGAAATCGACGACTTGCTCGACATCTTGTCCAAACCCGAACGCGTCTCGGCCATCATTGGTGACGAACTGACGGCTGAAAAAACCGAATTCGGCCAAACCAAACTGGGCGCTCGCCGCAGCGTGATTGAACACAACGCCCAAGACCTGGGCACCGAAGACTTGATCACGCCGACCGACATGGTCGTCACACTCAGCCACAGTGGCTACATCAAGAGCCAACCTTTGAGCGAATACCGCGCTCAAAAACGGGGCGGTCGTGGCAAACAAGCCACCGCCACCAAAGAAGACGATTGGATCGACCAGCTCTTCATTGCCAACACGCACGACTATTTGCTGTGTTTCTCTAACCGTGGCCGTTTGTACTGGCTCAAGGTGTGGGAAGTGCCGGCAGGTTCTCGCGGCTCACGCGGTCGCCCAATCGTCAACATGTTCCCGTTGCAAGAAGGCGAAAAAATCAACGTGGTGTTGGCGCTGACGGGCGAGGCACGCACTTTTCCTGACAACCAATATGTGTTCATGGCCACGTCGATGGGCACGGTCAAAAAGACTTCGTTGGACGAATTCAGCAACCCACGCAAAGGCGGCATCATCGCGGTCAATTTGGACGATGGCGATTTTCTGATTGGCGCTGCCTTGACCGACGGCAAGCACGACGTCATGTTGTTCAGCGATGGCGGCAAAGCCGTTCGTTTTGACGAAAACGATGTGCGTCCTTTGGGTCGCAGTGCGCGCGGTGTGCGCGGCATGATGATCGAAGAAGGTCAAAGCGTCATTGCCATGTTGGTGTCCGAGCAAGAAGCGCAAGAAGCCCAAGAAGGTCAAACCGAGGCCAGCGCACGCGCCAGCGTCTTGACGGCCACCGAAAACGGTTACGGCAAACGCACCAACATCAGCGAATACACCCGCCACGGCCGTGGCACCAAGGGCATGATTGCGATTCAGCAATCCGAGCGCAACGGCAAAGTTGTGGCGGCAACGCTGGTGCAAAGCGAAGACGAAATCATGCTCATCACCGACACCGGTGTGTTGGTGCGCACCCGCGTGGCTGAAATTCGTGAAATGGGTCGTGCCACGCAAGGCGTGACTTTGATTGGTTTGGACGACGGCGCCAAGTTGAGCGGTTTGCAACGCATTGTCGAAAACGATGCGGCGGCCAATGCCGACGGCGAAAGCGATGCCAGCGAATCAGACAGCGACGAGCCAGGTGACGCATAAACCATGAACGAACGCGCATACAACTTCTCCGCTGGCCCGGCTGCCATACCTTTGGAGGTTTTGCAGCAAGCCGCTGCTGAGATGACCAACTGGCAAGGCAGCGGCATGGGCGTGATGGAGATGAGCCATCGCGGCAA
>CAIYFE010000002.1 GCA_903925445.1 uncultured Burkholderiales bacterium
CCATGACTGTGTTGTTTGTGGTGATGGTGATTCCAGCAACGCACTCTGAAGAACTGGGAAACCCTTTGTTCACACCTTTGGGTGTAGATCAATCGAGCAGTCTTTTGCAGTCAGGCGGAAACATGGAGGGTAAAGAGGTGCGTTTCGGTATCGCAGCGTCATCGCTATTCGCCACCATCACCACGGCAGCTTCATGCGGCGCTGTCAATGCCATGCACGACTCGTTCACTCCACTGGGTGGCGCTGTGCCCTTGGTCATGATCCAGCTGGGAGAGGTGGTTTTTGGCGGCGTTGGCTCAGGTCTATATGGCATGTTGATCTTTGCCATCATGGCCGTTTTCATTGCTGGGCTGATGATTGGGCGAACACCCGAATATTTGGGTAAGAAGATTGAAGTCTTCGAAATGAAGATGGTGTCCATTGCAATTCTGGTGACACCTTTACTGGTCCTGGTAGGAACTGCTGTGGCCGTCCTCACAGAGCAAGGCCGAGCGGGCATCCTCAACCCTGGCGCCCATGGATTCAGTGAAATTTTGTACGCGCTGTCATCGGCAGCCAACAACAACGGCAGCGCCTTTGCAGGCTTATCAGCCAACACACCGTTTTACAACCTCTTGCTAGCAGTTGTGATGTGGTTGGGGCGATTTGGGGTGATCGTTCCAGTGCTGGCCATTGCCGGTTCTCTTGCCAATAAAAAACGCTTGGCTGTGACTGAAGGCACTTTGCCCACTCACGACCCCTTGTTCATTGTGTTGCTGATTGGAACGGTGCTTTTGGTGGGGTTGTTGAACTACGTGCCTGCTTTGGCGCTTGGCCCTGTGGTTGAGCATTTGATGTTGTCAGCCCACTAAGGAATATCTCATGTCACGTCAAACTTTGACTCTTTTTGATCCAACGTTGATGCGTCCGGCCTTGTTGGACGCCTTCAAAAAACTTGATCAACGCATTCAATGGCGAAATCCAGTGATGTTTGTGGTGTACATCGGTAGCGCCTTCACAACTGCACTGGCTGTGGACGAGCCCAACGCTTTCACCCTTTGGGTGGCTGTGTGGTTATGGTTCACAGTGCTGTTTGCTAACTTTGCAGAAGCATTGGCTGAAGGTCGAAGCAAAGCGCAAGCTGCAAGCTTACGTGGCTTAAAAAAGCAAACATGGGCTAAAAAACTTCAAGGCACTTACGACGCTAACAAATCGCACAACACCATGAATTGGTTGCCTTTGGAGGCAGACAATTTACGCAAAGGCGATGTGGTCATCGTCGTTGCAGGTGAGACCATTCCCGCCGATGGCGAGGTCATTGACGGCGTGGCATCGGTTGATGAAAGTGCGATCACGGGAGAATCTGCACCCGTCATTCGTGAATCAGGCGGTGATTTTTCTTCTGTCACAGGTGGTACACGAGTGCTATCCGATTGGATTGTGGTGAGCGTCTCTGTCAATCCGGGTGAAACCTTTGTGGATCGCATGATTGCGATGGTGGAGAACGCGAAGCGGCAAAAAACACCCAATGAGATCGCGCTGACTATTTTGTTAGTGGCCTTGACGATCGTGTTCTTGGGCGTGGTGGTGACTTTGTTGCCGTTCTCCAAGTTTGGCGTACAAACCATGGGTGCTGGCGAGCCTGTGAGCTTGGTGGTATTAGTGTCGTTGTTGGTGTGTTTGATTCCCACCACCATCGCGGGTCTGTTGAGCGCAATCGGAGTGGCGGGCATGAGCCGCATGATGCAAGCCAACGTGATTGCCACCTCTGGCCGTGCAGTCGAGGCCGCCGGTGACGTGGATGTGTTGTTGCTTGATAAGACAGGCACCATCACATTGGGCAATCGTCAAGCCAGCGCTTTCTTGGCTGCACCAGGCGTGGCACTCACAGAGCTTGCTGATGCTGCACAGCTTGCTTCGCTGGCTGATGAAACCCCTGAAGGTCGAAGCATAGTGGTGCTCGCCAAACAAAAATTCAATTTACGTGAACGCGACATGACTTCGCTTGGCGCTACTTTTGTTCCATTCACGGCTCAAACCCGGATGAGCGGTGTGGATTTGAGTGGCGGCCGTGTGGTGCGAAAAGGTGCGGCTGAAGCTGTTCGTAAATACATCACTGACGCCGGAGGGAACTACCCATCTGCGGTTCAAAGTTTGGCAGAAGATGTATCGCGCCGAGGCAGTACCCTTCTCATCCTAAATATTTGATGACTGAAGCTGGTGTCGGATACAGATTTAAATTCTCTTAATTTATTGCGTTGGTTGACACAAGATCAAATCTCACTGTTTACATAAAAGCAAGCTCACCTAAAAACCTTGACCGTCAAGTAACTTGACGGTCAGGGTGA
>CAIYFE010000003.1 GCA_903925445.1 uncultured Burkholderiales bacterium
CTTGATGACTGCCATGATTAAGCGGCCTCCCCAGAGATGTTGAGCTCTTGACCTGCTTTGAGCGTCACGTAGGCTTTGCGCACGTTGTCACGGCGACCCACGGATTTGCCAAAACGCTTGGTTTTGCCCTTGGTATTGACCACTGAAACGCCTTGCACTTCAACCTTGAACATCAATTCCACAGCGGCTTTGATTTCGGGTTTAGTCGCGTCTTGCAGCACTTTGAATGTCACAGCGTTGCTTTTCTCAGCAACCATGGTGGCTTTTTCAGACACCACAGGCGAGACCAGCACTTGCATCAGACGGCCTTCGTCAAACTTGTGTGCGCTCATGCGAACATCTCCTTGAGTTTGTCGATGGCGGCCTTGGTCACCAACACCTTGCGGTAGTGAACCAATGACAATGGATCGGCGTAACGGGGTTCGACCACCATCACGTTGGGCAGATTGCGTGAAGCCAAGTACAGGTTGTCGTCCACTTCGTCAGAAATGACCAACACCGATTGCAAATTCATCGCTTTGAATTTGGCTGCCAGCAATTTTGTTTTGGGCGACTCCACTTTCAACGACTCGACCACAGCCAAACGGCCTTCGCGTGCGAGTTGCGAGAAGATGGATGCCATACCTGCGCGGTACATCTTCTTGTTGATTTTTTGTGTGAAGTTTTCGTCAGGCATGTTTGGGAAAACACGACCGCCGCCACGCCAAATGGGCGAAGACGTCATACCAGCGCGAGCGCGACCGGTACCTTTTTGCTTGAACGGCTTCTTGGTGGAGTGCTTGACTTGTTCGCGGTCTTTTTGTGCGCGTGTGCCTTGGCGTGCGTTGGCTTGATACGCCACGACGATTTGGTGCACCAAGTCTTCGTTGTATTCGCGACCGAACACAGTTTCAGGGGCGTCGTATTTAGCCGATGCTTGACCTTGGTCGTTCAGGAGTTCGACTTGCATCAAATGGCTCCTTTCGCTTTAACAGCAGGACGCACGGTCACAAAACCACCAGCAGAGCCGGGGACTGCGCCACGAACCAACAAGAGTTGGCGCGCTTCATCGATGCGGATGATGTCAAGGTTTTGGGTGGTCACAGTGTCCACGCCCAAGTGACCCGACATACGCTTGCCTGGGAACACACGCCCTGGATCTTGTGCCATACCGATCGAGCCGGGCACATTGTGCGAACGGCTGTTACCGTGAGATGCGCGTTGTGACTTGAAGTGGTGGCGCTTGATCGTGCCTGCAAAGCCTTTACCGATGGTGGTGCCCTGCACGTCGACTTGCTGGCCGACTGCAAAGACATCAGACACGGGCACGGTGGCACCGGCTGCATATTTGGCAGCAGTATCAGCGTTGACTTGGAATTCTTGGATGATTTCGCCAGCTTCGACGCCTGCTTTAGCAAGGTGTCCAGCCATTGGCTTGGTCACACGCGAAGATTTGCGCGCGCCAAACGTAACCTGCAAGGCTACGTAGCCGTCATTTTCCTGGGTCTTGACCTGGGTGACACGGTTGTTAGATACATCTAGCACTGTGACGGGAATAGCATCCCCTTCATCAGTGAACAGACGCATCATGCCCACCTTGCGCCCCAGCAATCCCAAACGGATGCTTTGACTCATTGTTGTTCTCCAAAACTCTCACCGCGGCCACTTCAATTGGCAGCCACGTTTGGAATGTGAGAGAAGGTTGATAAATTGCCCTGGGCTTTTTGCTCAGAGCCTGCGATTGTATCGCTTTTTTCGCCCCACTGGCAAGCTTTATGGGGCAGGTTTGTTTAAACGGGGCTAATGCCCACGCCCAAACGTTGCATTACTGCAACTTGATTTCTACGTCCACGCCGGCGGGCAAGTCGAGCTTCATCAAAGCATCTACCGTTTTATCGGTAGGGTCGACGATGTCCATCAAACGCTGGTGGGTACGAATTTCGAGCTGGTCGCGACTGGTTTTGTTGACGTGCGGTGAACGCAAGATGTCAAAACGCTTCATGCGGGTTGGCAAAGGCACAGGGCCTTTGACAATCGCGCCTGTGCGCTTGGCGGTATCCACAATTTCAGCGGCGGATTGGTCAATCAGTTTGTAGTCAAACGCCTTGAGGCGGATGCGGATTTTTTGCTTGGTGGACATGTAAATATCCTTTAAGCAATGATTTTCGCAACCACACCCGCGCCGACGGTCTTGCCGCCCTCACGGATC
>CAIYFE010000004.1 GCA_903925445.1 uncultured Burkholderiales bacterium
TACCCCCGCCGTGCCTGTAACCGCTCCTGTTGACGAAAACCAACTTATTGCCGAGCGTCGTGACAAGCTCAAGGTGTTGCGTGAGCGTCAAACTCAGGGCTTGGGCGTGGCCTTTCCCAACGACTACAAACCCGCGCACCATGCCCATGCTTTGCACGAATTGCATGGCGACAAAACACCTGAAGTGTTGGTGGAAGAAGGCCATTTCGTCAAAGTCGCAGGCCGCATGATGCTCAAGCGCGTCATGGGCAAGGCCAGCTTTGCCACGCTGCAAGACAGCAGCGGACGCCTTCAAATTTACGTCACCCGCGACGATGTGAGCGAAAGCATTTACGCCGATTTCAAACACTGGGATTTGGGCGACATCGTGGCCTGCGAGGGCAAGCTGTTCAAGACCCGCACGGGCGAGTTGTCCATCCACGCCAGCAGCATTCGCTTGCTCACCAAGAGCTTGCGCCCCATGCCCGATAAGTTCCACGGCATTCACGACCAAGAAATCGAATACCGTCAGCGCTACATCGACTTGATGACCGACGAGACCTCGCGCAAGCGTTTTGTGGCGCGCAGCCAAGCCGTCAGCGGCATTCGCGCCTTCATGGTGCAGCACGGCTTTTTGGAAGTCGAAACGCCCATGCTCCACCCCATTCCTGGCGGCGCAAATGCCAAGCCCTTCATCACGCACCACAATGCACTCGACCAAGAAATGTATTTGCGCATTGCGCCCGAGTTGTATTTGAAGCGCCTGATTGTGGGCGGTTTTGAGCGCGTGTTTGAGATCAACCGCAACTTCCGCAACGAAGGCATTTCGGTGCGCCACAACCCCGAGTTCACCATGATGGAGTTCTACGCGGCCTATTGGAACTACCAGGACTTGATGACTTTCACCGAAAACCTGGTGCGCGATGCGGCGCTCAAAGCCACCGGCAGCTTGCAAATGAGCTACGGCGGCAAGCCAGTGGACTTGAGCCAACCCTTTGAGCGCCTGACCATCATCGAAGCCATTCAAAAATACACCGATGCGGGTGAGCATGTGTTTGACGCGCAATGGCTGACCGACGCCGTGCGCAAACTCGGCATGACAGAAGCCAAGCACCACCTGTCCACCCGCAGCCTGGCCAGCCTGCAAGTGCTCTACTTTGAAGAGACGGTAGAAGACAAGCTGTGGCAGCCCACCTTTATTTGCGAGCATCCGGTCGAAATTTCACCGCTGGCCCGCGCCAGTGATACAAAACCCGGCGTCACAGAACGCTTCGAGCTCTACATCACAGGCCGGGAGTTTGGCAATGGATTCAGCGAGTTGAACGACGCGCAAGACCAGGCTGCCCGCTTTCATGCACAAGTGGCCGCCAAAGACAATGGCGACGATGAAGCCATGTACTACGACCACGACTTTGTGCGCGCCCTGGAGTACGGCATGCCCCCCACCGGCGGCTGCGGCATCGGCATTGACCGCCTGATGATGCTGCTGACCGACAGCGCCAGCATCCGCGATGTGATTTTGTTCCCCGCCCTGCGGCGCGAGGTGTGAGGCCCCTGCCCTACCTGCAGGCCTACCCGGAAACGACCCGCACCCAAGTGCAGACGTTGCTCGATGAGGGCCGCGTCGCGCAATGGTTGATGAACAAGTACCCTGAGGGCCACGGCCTGCGCACCGACCGTGCCTTGTACGAATACGTGCAAGACA
>CAIYFE010000005.1 GCA_903925445.1 uncultured Burkholderiales bacterium
CCAGCAACGCAGCGCCCTCGACGCAGTCTGTGTTGTGGAACAACAGCACGGGGTTCAACACGGGCACGTCAAACGCAACGTTGAAATCTGATCTGGACAGCTTGATTCAAGAGCTTCAAACGGCCACAAGCACAGACTCGACAACCACTGCGAGTACAGCCGCATCAGCCAGCGGATCAACGTCCGCGAGCACGGCAACCTCGACAGCCAGCGCACTTCAATCGAGTTTTTCTAACTTGATGGGATCGTTGACTGGCACGCAAGGCTCGTCCGCGTCGGTGATGAACTTCCTGCAGGGCTTGGATAACAGCTTGGCCAGCACGGGTTCGCAGTTGAACGTTTCGGCGTAACACTGGCCTGCCCGGAGGGGATCGAACCCCCGACCCACAGCTTAGAAGGCTGTTGCTCTATCCAACTGAGCTACGGGCAGAACATACAAAAAAGGCTCCCAAAAGGAGCCTTTTTCGTTTTTTTGGTCGGGGCGATAGGATTCGTACCTACGACCCTCTGGTCCCAAACCAGATGCGCTACCAGACTGCGCTACACCCCGAAGTCCGAGATTCTAACCTGAATTTCTCTCGGGGAAACCATGATGCACTATATTGCTTAAATGAAATAAAGTTGCAATTTAATGCAGGAGACTCCCATGCACCCGATTGAATTGCCACGCCAGTACAACGCAGCGTCTGATTTGCTCACACGCAACCTCAAGCACGCCCACAAAGTAGCTTACATCGATGTGATCCAAGGCACGCAATTGACTTACGGTGAATTGCACCAACAAGCGCATCAATTTGCGAGTGCCATCTTGGCGCAAGGCATCACGCCCGAGAGTCGCGTCATGGTGTGCATGTTGGATACGCCGCAGTGGCCTGTTGCATTTCTAGGCTGCATCTTGGCGGGCGTCATTCCTGTGGCCACCAACACACTGCTCACGCCCAAAGAATTTGAGTACATGCTGCGTGACTCTCGCGCCAAAGCCTTGGTCGTCTCCCAAGCCTTGTTGAGCTCGTTTGAATCCTTGCTGGGCAAGTTGCCTGATTTACAAAAAGTCATCGTTGCCAATGCGCCCAGCGACACCCCCCATTTGTCGCTGGACACACTGATTGCCCAAGCCCAGCCGATCGAAAAAATCGCCGACACCAGCCCAGACGACATGTGCTTTTGGCTCTACTCCAGCGGCTCAACGGGATCGCCCAAGGGCACGGTGCATTTGCACAGCCACTTGATTCAAACCGCCGAGTTGTACGGCCAAGGTGTTTTGGGTATTCAAAAGGATGACGTGGTGTATTCCGCGGCCAAACTCTTTTTTGCGTATGGCTTGGGCAACGCTTTGACGTTTCCCATGAGCGTGGGCGCGACCACCCTGCTCTTGCCTGCGCGCCCCACCCCACAAGAAGTTTTTCGCATCCTGACCCAACACCAACCCACCATTTTTTACGGTGTGCCGACCTTGTTCGCGTCCTTGTTGGCCGACGAACAACGCCCTGCCCGCGCCGCGTTGAACTTGCGCATTTGCACCAGCGCTGGCGAAGCCTTGCCCGCTGAAATTGGCAAAAAATGGACTGCCGAATATGGATGCGAAATTTTAGACGGCATTGGTTCAACCGAAATGCTGCACATCTTTTTGAGCAATCGCGCAGGACAAGTGCGCTACGGCACCACAGGTCAACCCGTGCCCGGTTACGAGTTGCGCATCGTGGGCGAAGATGGACAAGTTTGTGGCGACAACGAATTGGGCGAGCTGCAAATCAAAGGTCCCAGCGCAGCCTTGATGTATTGGAACAACCGCGAAAAAACCAAAAACACTTTTGCTGGGGAATGGACGCGCAGTGGCGACAAATACATCCGCGATGAACATGGCTTTTACACCTACGGCGGACGCAGCGACGACATGCTCAAAGTCGGCGGCATTTATGTCTCGCCCTTTGAAGTAGAAGCCTCCATCATGACGCATCCCGCTGTGCTCGAAGCCGCCGTGGTCGGCATGGCCGACACCGACGAGTTGATCAAACCCAAAGCCTATGTGGTGCTCAAAGCTGGCCACAGCTTGCATGAAGACGAAATCAAACAACACGTCAAGAGCCAGCTTGCGCCCTACAAATATCCGCGCTGGGTGGCGTTCGTGACCGAATTGCCCAAAACCGCCACTGGAAAAATTCAACGCTTCAAGCTGCGCAATTCATAGCAATGCGCGCAACTCTTGGGCAGCGCCTTGCAACACAGGTAGAAATTCCCGTTTGATTTCTGCGGCCTTCCAGTTGGCAGATGGCAGCACCACATTCAACGCAGCAACCGTGCGTCCTTGCACGTCCCGCAAGGGCACCGACATGGCGCTCACGCCCAGCTCATGCTCTTCGCTGCTGATGTCAAAGTCGTCCGCTTGCACTTGCGCAACGCGTGCGCGCAACAGCTTGGCATCGGTCAAGGTGCGTCCGGTCAGTTTGGGCAAGTTGCGGTCTTTGAGCCATGCATTGAACTCTGCTTTGCCCTTGGCAGCCAGCAACACATGACCGGTGGAAGTGGCATGCGCCGGCAGCCGTGCGCCCAGATGCAAACCGTAAGCCAAGACACGGGCGGCGTCGCTGCGCGCCACGATGACCACCTCTTCACCGTCCAACACCACGGCCGAAAATGAGTGCCCGGTTTGCGCCAATAAGCGGTTCAGGGTTGGCTGCATGACGCGCGGCAAGCGCGAAGAAGCCAAGTAGCTGCCCGAAAAACGCATGACTTTGGCGGCCAACCAAAAATAACTGCCATCGCTCTCCAAGTACCCCAAATGCGTCAACGTGAGCAAATGCCGCCGAGCGGCCGCACGCGTGATGCCCGCGCGTTGCGCCGCCAGGGTCGCATTCAAGCGCTGGCGCTCGGTATCAAAACTCTCCAACACGGCCATGCCTTTGACCATGCCCTCAATGACGTCGGCTTTTGCGATGGACATGAATTTCACCTCTTGCGCGATGATCGCACATTGAATCCAATCATCGCACAAACGATGAACAACTGGCGCAAACGCACGCACACCCCAGAGCTATTCTTGACCGATACCCAATAGGAGACAAACATGCGAACTCAAGTTGCCATCATTGGTGCGGGCCCTTCGGGCCTGTTGCTGGGTGCGTTGCTCAGCAAAGCCGGCATTGACAACATCATCGTGGAACGCCAAAGCGGGGAGTACGTGCTCGGTCGCATTCGTGCCGGTGTGTTGGAACAAGTCACCGTCGACTTGCTGGACGAGATTGGGGTCAGCCAGCGCTTGCACAAAGAAGGTTTGGTGCACGGTGGCTTTGACTTGTTGTTTGCAGGCAAGCGACATCGCATCGACATGAACCACCTCACGGGTGGCAAAAACGTGGTGGTGTATGGCCAAACCGAAGTCACCCGCGATTTGATGGATGACCGCGCCGCCAAAGGCCTGACCACCATTTACGAAGCAGACAACGTGCAAGTGCACGACTTCGAAGGCAGCAACCCACGCGTGACCTACGACAAAGATGGCAAGTCCCACACGCTGGCGTGCGACTTCATCGCTGGCTGCGATGGTTTTCATGGCGTGTGCCGAGCCAGCGTGCCCAAAGGCGCCATCAAGGAATTCGAAAAGGTCTACCCCTTTGGCTGGCTGGGCATCTTGGCCGATGTGCCCCCCGTCTCGCATGAGTTGATTTACGCCAACACCGAACGCGGCTTTGCCTTGTGTTCCATGCGCAGCCCCACGCGCAGCCGTTACTACGTGCAAGTGCCTTTGAGCGACAAGGTCGAAGAGTGGTCGGACGATCGCTTTTGGAAAGAGCTGCGCCTACACTTGGACCCCCAAGCCCAAGAGAGCTTGGTCACCGGGCCATCGATTGAAAAAAGCATCGCCCCTTTGCGCAGCTTTGTGGCAGAACCCATGCGCTTTGGTCGCATGTTCTTGGCAGGCGATGCGGCACACATCGTGCCCCCCACGGGTGCCAAAGGTTTGAACTTGGCCGCCACCGATGTGAAGTATTTGGGCGACGCCATCGTTGAGCATTTCGCTGAGAAAAGCGACGCGGACATCGACCACTACTCGCAACGCTGCTTGCGCCGCATTTGGCGCGCCGAGCGTTTTTCGTGGTGGTTCACGTCGCTCATGCACCAATTCCCCGAAGCCGGAGGTTTCGGTCAAAAGGTACAAGAAGCCGAATTGGATTACCTGATTCACAGCGAGGCCGCCTCGCGTGCGTTGGCTGAAAACTACGTGGGCTTGCCCCTGAACTTTGGCGAATGAGCGCCCGGCCAGTGCGCATGCCACAACCCCGATAATTGCGGGTATGAGCACATCCGATCCTCGCTTGAAGCAGCCCCTCAAGGGCATTCGCATCCTCACCCTGGCTCTGAACTTGCCAGGGCCCGCCGCCGTCATGCGTCTTCGCGCCTTGGGTGCGCGTTGCACCAAGCTCGAGCCGTCATCGGCCAGCGGTTCGTCCACCGACCCCATGGCGATTTACAAACCCCAAGCCTACCAAGTCATGCACCAAGGGCTGAAGGTGTTGCAGGCGGATTTGAAGTCGCCAGCGGGGCAAAAAACATTGCACAAAGCGCTGGCCGCTACGGATGTGTTGGTGACATCGTTTCGCCCCTCCGCACTGAAAAAACTGGGGCTTGATTGGAAAGCGCTGCACCAAAAATACCCATCGCTTTGCATGGTCAGCATCGTGGGCGCAAGCGCAGAACGCGCCGAAGAGCCCGGCCACGATTTGACTTACTTGGCCGAAAACGATTTGGTCAACAGCCTGGAGTTGCCCGCCACCTTGTATGCCGACATGGGCGGCTCGCTGCTCACCACCGAAGCTGTGCTCAAGGCCTTGTGGGTCAGGCAGCAGCCTGGCAAATCACAGGGCGTGGGCGTGTTTCAAGAGATTGCGCTCAGCGATGCTGCGGCTTACTTGGCATTGCCGCGCACTTGGGGCTTGACCACGCCACAAGGCGACGTGGGCGGTGCGCACGCGGGCTATCGCATTTACCCCTGCAAAAACGGACGCGTGGCAGTGGCGGCGCTCGAACCGCACTTTGCATCGCGTTTGTGTGAAGCTGCCGGGCTTGCCGCAAAAGCGGCTCATGACATGCGCAAAGCCAGCACACACCGCGCGATCGCAGCCTTTTTGCTCACCCAAACACGCCAACAGTTGAACCAGCTGGCGCATCAAAAAGACATCCCCTTGCACACGCTGGCGCGCTAGCGCTCAAAGCGGGGAGTCGGTCAAACCCCGCAGCGGATGCGCCCACACGGGCCAAGGGCTGTCAAAGAAGGGCTCCACCATGTCGGGGGTGATGGCTTCAATCGAGGCAGGTTGCCAGTTGGGTTGGCGATCTTTGTCAACCGCCAAAGCGCGGATGCCTTCTACGGTTTCGCTGCTGACACCGCGACGCGACAAATGCGTGGTGTGAAAACAATGCCGCACCATGTTGCGCTCCATGCGCAAATCATCGGCCAATTGCAGTTGGCGCCCACGGCGAATTTGCGCCAAGGTCACACACAGCATCAAAGGCGATTTTTGGCGCAAGGTGTTGAGCGTTTGTCCAGCCCAACTCTGCTCGCCTTGCTGCTCAGACAACACCTGCAAGGCTTGCACGATGTGTTGCACATCAGACAAAGAAAACACGGGGTGAAGCTCGGCATCAAACCAAGCAGGTGGCGCCGTGTGCAGCAAAGTGGGCACGGAGGTTTGTTGCTTGATCCAAGCGACCAGCGCTTCGCCATCGCTGAAATGCTGTTGCGACAACTGCTGCCACAAGGTGTTCAATTCAGAGCTAGGACACAACACATCGGCCAGCCCCACAAATAAAGCCTCTGCGCCTTTGAGCAGTTGTCCTGTCAAAG
>CAIYFE010000006.1 GCA_903925445.1 uncultured Burkholderiales bacterium
AGCGGCTTCGATCTTGAGCTTGGCCCAGCCGCTGTCCACGGCCTTGGTCATGCCGCCCATGGCTTCGACTTCTTCGATGATGGCCCACGCTTTGTCGGCCATTTCTTGGGTCAACGACTCCATCATGTAGCTGCCCGCCCAAGGGTCAATCACGTTGGTGATGTGGGTTTCTTCTTGAATGATGAGCTGGGTGTTGCGGGCAATGCGCGCGCTGACCTCGGGGGGCAAGGCAATCGCCTCGTCCAGCGAATTGGTGTGCAGCGACTGTGTGCCGCCAAACACCGCGGCCATCGCTTCGATGGTGGTGCGCACCACGTTGTTGTAGGGATCTTGCTCGGTGAGCGACCAGCCCGAGGTCTGGCTGTGCGTGCGCAACATGAGGCTTTTGGGGTTCTTGGCATTGAAGCCCTTCATGATGCGACACCACAACAAACGAGCGGCGCGCATTTTGGCAATCTCTAAATAAAAGTTCATGCCCACCGCCCAAAAGAACGACAAGCGACCCGCGAACTCATCCACATCCATGCCTTTGGCAATGGCGGTTTTGACATATTCTTTGCCATCGGCCAAGGTAAACGCCATCTCCAGTGCTTGGTTGGCGCCAGCCTCTTGCATGTGATAACCCGAAATCGAGATCGAGTTGAACTTGGGCATGTGCTTGGCGGTGTACTCGATGATGTCGCCAATGATCTTCATCGACGGCTCTGGCGGGTAGATGTAGGTGTTGCGCACCATAAATTCGTTGAGAATGTCGTTTTGGATCGTCCCGCTGAGTTTGTCTTGTGACACGCCCTGCTCTTCGGCCGCCACCACGTAACCGGCCAACACGGGCAAGACCGCGCCATTCATCGTCATGGACACCGACACTTTGTCTAAGGGAATCTCGTTGAACAAGACCTTCATGTCTTCGACCGAGTCAATCGCCACCCCGGCTTTGCCCACGTCCCCGGTCACACGCGGATGATCGGAGTCATAACCCCGGTGCGTTGCCAAGTCAAACGCCACCGACACACCTTGACCGCCCGCCGCCAAGGCTTTGCGGTAAAAGGCGTTGGATTCTTCGGCCGTCGAAAACCCCGCGTATTGGCGGATCGTCCAAGGGCGCACCGCATACATGGTGGCTTGAGGGCCACGCAAAAACGGCTCAAACCCAGGCAAGGTGTTGACGTAGGGCAGATGTTGCGTGTCTTCAGCGGTGTACAAGGGCTTGACTTGGATACCGTCTGGCGTGAGCCAATTCAGCGCCTCCACGTTGCCACCGGGGGCAGATTTGGTGGCGGCTTTGTGCCAAGCTTCTAAATTGGCGGCGTTGAATTCAAAAGGTTTTTGTGACATTTGGGCGCTCTTTGGGCTGAGGTTTTCCGTATCGAAGAATCATATCATTCATAATTATTGATTCAAAATATTAACTGAGCTTACAATCTCCCCCATGTCTGCCTTGATGTTCACGCCCCGAGCCCTGTACGAAGATGTCGCTGAGTTGCTGCGCCAGCGTATTTTTCAGCGCCAACTCGAACCGGGAAGTTGGATCGATGAGCTCAAAATTGCGGAAGAACTGGGCATCAGCCGCACACCGTTGCGTGAAGCTTTGAAAGTGCTGGCCACCGAAGGCTTGGTCACCATGAAAGTGCGACGCGGCGCTTACGTGACCGAGGTCAGCGAGAAAGACCTGCGCGACGTCTACCACCTCTTGGCCTTGATGGAATCGGATGCGGCGCGGGTGGTGGCCCAAAACGCAACCGACGCGCAATTGGCTGAAATTCAAGCACAGCACCAAAGTTTGGCAGATGCGGTGGGCGACAGAGATCGCTTTTTTGCGATCAACGAAGCCTTTCACCACAAGCTGTTGGAAATGTCCGACAAC
>CAIYFE010000007.1 GCA_903925445.1 uncultured Burkholderiales bacterium
CCGCGACACAAAAAGCGCCCAAAGCCTTTTTAGAAGCCGCGCAGTGGTTGTCTGAAAACAGCATGGCCGCCTACCGCAAGCTGGTGTACGAGACACCCGGTTTCACCGATTATTTTTTTGCTGCCACGCCGATTCGTGAAATTGCAGAACTCAACATTGGCTCGCGCCCGGCCACGCGTCCCAAAGACGGGCAAACACAGCCGCGCATTGAAGACTTGCGTGCCATTCCTTGGGGCTTCAGCTGGGGGCAATGCCGCTTGACCTTGCCGGGTTGGTTGGGGTTTGGCTCCGCGGTGGAGCAATTCATTGCGCATCATCCGCAACTCCAACCCAAAGAAGCTTTGGCTTTGCTGCAAAAAATGCAGCGCCAATGGCCGTTCTTTCGCACCCTGCTCTCCAACATGGACATGGTGTTGGCCAAAAGCGATTTGGCGCTGGCCTCGCGCTATGCCGAGTTGGTGAGCGACAAACGCTTGCGTCAAAAAATCTTCACCCTGCTTGAGCTGGAATGGCACAAAACCTCGTCGGCGTTGCAAAGCATCACGGGCGAGAAGCAACGCTTGGCCAACAACGCGGCCTTGGCACGCTCCATCCGCCATCGCTTTCCCTACATCGATCCCTTGCACCATTTGCAGGTGGAATTGATTCGTCGCTTCCGAGAAGGCAAACGCCCGCAAGACCGTGACGAACGCGCGCGCCGAGGCATTCACATCTCCATCAACGGAATTGCGGCGGGCTTGCGCAACACGGGGTAACTACGCATCTGCGCTGAGGCAAAATTCGTCGCATGGCACACCTTTTGATTGTGGAAGACGATGACTTGTTGCGCGATGGCGTGACGGACTTGCTCGAAAACGCAGGTCACAGCGTGCGCAGCTGCGCCGATGGCGCCCAAGCGCAAGACGCTTTGACCGCCCATGCGGTGGACGCGGTGCTGCTGGACTTGGGTTTGCCGCACATCGACGGCATGAGTTTGCTGCGTTGGATTCGCAGCCGTTTTGACAACATGCCCGTCATGATCTTGACCGCCCGCGATGGCGTCGATGACCGCGTTGACGGCCTCATGGCAGGCGCAGACGATTACCTCACCAAACCCTTTGACAACGCCGAACTCAGCGCCCGAGTCCAAGCGCTGTTGCGCCGCTCGCGCTTGCCTGCCTTCGAATCGCAGGCCGCGGCCAGCGACGAACAAATCAAAGCCGAAGCCTTGCAACTCGATGCCCAACAACCGCGTGCTTGGATCAAAGGGCAGCTCACAGAGTTGACGCAACGCGAGTGGGAATTGCTGCAACTGTTGCACAGCCACCTCAACCAAGTCGTCAGCCGCGAACGGGTCATGCAAACTTGGCAAGGCACCGAATCTTCCGAGCCCATTGCCTCCAATGCGCTGGAGGTGTATGTCCACCGTTTGCGTCGCAAATTAAGTGGCTCGGGCATGAACATTCGCAATGTTCGGGGCTTGGGTTATATGCTTGAGTTGGCTTGAGCGCATGAAACCCATTCTTTCTTTGCGCCGTCAATTGCTGATTTGGCTTTTGCTGCCGCAATTGGTGTTGTGGTTGGTGGGTGGCGCGTTGGCCTATCGCATTGCCTTGAATTACGCCGAAAAAGCGCTCGATCAGTCGCTGCTGCAATCGGTCAAATCGTTGGCACGGCAAATCAAACCCATTGGTTCGGGTTTGCTGGTGGATTTTCCCAGAGCCGCGCAAGCCATCATTGAAGAAGATCCCGACGACCGGGTCAGCTACATGGTGTCTTCTCCGCCGGGCAAGTTTTTGATTGGCAACCAAACCTTCAACGAACCGCCCGTGGTGCTCAACCCCGGTGTGCCCGCGGTGTATCGCCTGGATGCGCAAGGCAAAACCATGCGCGCGGTCGCTTTGGATCTGGCCTACGGCGATGGACAAGAAGCGCAATTGTTGCGTGTGCAATTGGCCAAAAGTTATGTGGCGCGCGATCGCATTGCGCGTGAATTGATTGCCGACTTGTTGGCTCCTTTGCTGGCGTTGGGTGTTGTTTTCAGCTTGCTGGTGTACGCCGGCATCAAACGCGGCATGAAGCCCCTCACGCGCTTAGAAGCGCAGTTGCAAAACCGATCCTTCAACGACTTGACGCCGCTTGAACTCACCACCGCGCCCAAAGAAGTCCACGCTCTGGTGGCGGCGATCAACCGTTTGTTAGGGGCTGTCAGGCGCAACGTGGTGCAAGAAAAACGATTCATCAACGACGCCGCGCATCAATTGCGCACGCCCTTGGCGGGTTTGATCAATCAAACCGATTTGGCGCTCCAAGAAAATGAGCTGGCTTTGATCAAAGCCCGATTGCAAAAGGTGCACGCTGGTGCGCAACGCAGCGCGCATTTGGTCAATCAATTGCTTGCCTTGGCGCGCAGTGCCGGCTCAGAAGTGGCCATGCAACACATCGACTTGGCGCAATTGGCGCAAGATGTGGCGCGAGAGCACAGCCCTAAGGCCATCGCGCTCAACGTCGATTTGGGCTACGAGGGCGATCCGCATGTGTGGGTCGAAGGTTCGGAGTTGCTGCTGCGAGAAGCCATCAGCAACTTGATTGAAAACGCGTTGCGTTATGGTTGCGGTGCGCTCAACCCCACCGTCACCGTGGGCGTCACTGCGCTTTCTGAGGTGGCGCAACTGAGCGTCGAAGACAACGGTCAAGGGCTGGACGAGCACCAACGCGAACAAGCGTTTGAGCGCTTTTGGCGCGGCAGCGACATGCCCGGTGGTTGCGGCTTGGGCTTGTCGATTGTGCAAGGCATCGCCCATCGCCACGATGGACACGCCCTGCTCTCACCCATCACGCCGCAAGGTTTGCGGGTGAGTTTGTTGTTGCCTTTGTCAAAGGCGCAAGCCTGAGGTTTTGTCAAACCAAGCGATGTTCTCGGTGCTGACGTCCAAGCCCACTTGATCGCCTACACGGACTTGCGTTTGCGGTGCAGCACGCACGGTGACCATGCCTGCTGCTGTTTTCACAACCACATAGGTGTCGGCGCCCGTTGGTTCCACCAAGTTGACTTCGCCACGCCAGCTGGCGTGATCGCTCAAGCGGATGTGTTCTGGACGCAAACCCAAACTCACCGCTTGACCCGCCTTGGCCGGGCAGTTGACCTGCAACAAAGCATCGGCCAGCGCAAAACCTGACGCATTGGCAGCAGGCGCACCGTCGAGCAAATTCATGGTGGGAGAGCCCATGAACGTGGCCACATAGGTATTGGCGGGACGGTTATAAATTTCGTCAGGTGTGCCCAATTGCTGCAAGACACCGCCCTTCATCACCGCGATGCGACTGCCCAAGGTCATGGCTTCAATTTGATCGTGGGTCACATAAACGCTGGTGATGCCACTGATTTGATGCAAGCGTTTGATTTCCGCGCGCATTTCAACGCGCAGTTTGGCGTCCAAGTTGGACAAGGGCTCGTCAAACAAAAACAACTGCGGATCGCGCGCCAAAGCCCGTCCCATCGCCACGCGTTGGCGTTGACCGCCTGACAACTGAGAAGGTCGACGATCGAGCAAATGTTCAATTTGCAACATGGCCGCCACTTCGGCAATGCGGGCTTCGCGTTGAGCCTTGGGCATTTTGCGAATTTCCAGCGCGAAGCCAATGTTTTCTGCCACGCTCATGGTGGGGTACAAGGCATAGCTTTGAAACACCATGGCAATGTCACGCTGAGCGGGGGGCACGCCCACCACATCGCGATCCCCAATGCGAATTTCACCTTCGGTGGGTTCTTCCAAACCGGCAATCAGGTTGAGCAAGGTGGATTTGCCGCAGCCGGAGGGGCCCACCAAAATCAAAAACTCACCCGGCTGCACGTGGATGTCAATGCGTTTGAGCACCTCCACCGCTTTGTCGCCTTTGCCAAAACATTTACGAATGCCACGAATTTCTAATGCCGAAGACATGATCTGATCCTTAACCTTTGACTGCGCCGGCTGTCAAGCCACGCACAAAATAACGCCCTGCCAACACATAGACCACCATCGTGGGCAGCCCCGCAATCAACGCAGAAGCCATGTCCACGTTGTAGGCCTTGACGCTGCTGGTGGTGTTGGCCAAATTGTTCAACCCCACTGTGATGGGTTTGGAATCCGCACCGCTGAATGCGACGCCAAACAAAAAGTCATTCCAAATTTGGGTGAATTGCCAAATCAAAGTGACCATCACAATGGGCAGCGACATGGGCAA
>CAIYFE010000008.1 GCA_903925445.1 uncultured Burkholderiales bacterium
AGGTTTTGCGCGTTGTGCCTTTTGAAAATGAGGAAGTCAACGAATGCTGGATCGCAGACCGCGATCGTTTCAGCTACGAGGCTTTGAACAGCGATGAGCGCTTGACGGTGCCCATGCTCAAGCAAGGCGGGGAGTGGAAAGAGGTCGATTGGCAAACAGCGCTTGAATATGTGGCCAACGGTTTGCAAGGTGTCAAAGCGCAACACGGTGCTGCAGCAATTGGTACCTTGGCCAGCCCTCACAGCACGGCAGAAGAGTTGTTCCTCGCGGCGCAACTCACACGCGGGTTGGGCAGCCAAAACATCGACACGCGTTTGCGTGCCGCTGATTTCCAACACGACGGCAAAGTGCGTTGGTTGGGTACATCGATGGCATCTTTGAGCGATTTGCAACGCGTGTTGGTGATCGGTTCAAACGTGCGCAAAGATCAACCTTTGTTGGCTCAACGTCTGCGTCAAGCTGCGCGCAAAGGCGCCAAGATCAACGCGCTCAATGCACAAGCCTACGACTGGGCCATGCCCGTTGCCCATACCTTGGTCAGCGATGCATCGCATTGGGTACAAGCCTTGGCTGACATCGCCGCAGCCGTTGCCGCCATCGCGGGTGTTGCTGCGCCGGTAGCAGGTGACGCCAACAATGCACAAGCCCAAGCGATTGCCAAGTCCTTGTCCAGCGGCGAACGCAAAGCCGTGTTGCTGGGCAACGCCGCAGCCCACCACGCCAAAGCTTCGAGCTTGTTGAGCCTTGCCAATTGGATTGGCGCGCAAACGGGTGCGTCAGTCGGTTACTTGGGTGAAGCGGCCAACACCGTGGGCGCACAAGTTGTGGGTGCGTTGCCTGTGCAAGGCGGTCAAACGGCGGCGCAAATGATGGCCGGCCATCTCAAAGCGGTGGTGTTGCTCAACACCGAACCCGCGTTGGATGCAGCACATGGCGCAGCGGCTGCCCAAGCCTTGGCTCAGGCTGACATGGTGGTCACCTTGTCGCCGTTCAAAGCCAACATGGACATCAGCGATGTGTTGTTGCCCATTTCGCCTTTCACCGAAACTGCGGGCACTTTCATCAACACCGAAGGTCGCGTGCAGAGTTTTCACGGCGTGGTCAAGCCTTTGGGTGAAACACGTCCTGCTTGGAAAGTCTTGCGTGTGTTGGGCTCCATGCTCCACGTTGCAGGTTTCGATTTCGAATCGATTGAAGAGGTCCGCGCCAAAGCAATTCCTGCCAATGTGCAAGCCTTGTTGTCCAACGCTTGCTCCGCTTCGGTGGATGTGACAGCGGCAGCTACACAACCTGCGGTGGCTTCGATTTATCAACTCGATGGTTTGGTTCGTCGTGCGACTTCGTTGCAATTGACGAGCGATGCCAAACTGCAAGGAGGTCTGTGATGGTTGAGACCCTTTACAACGCAGGTTTGGCGCTGTGCCCAGACCCCTTGTGGGCTTTGTATGCCTGGCCCGTGCTGTGGGCGCTGGTCAAAATTGTGGCTGTGCTTTTGCCTTTGCTCGGTTGCGTGGCTTATCTGACTTTGTGGGAACGCAAAGCCATTGGTTTTACGCAAATTCGAAAAGGCCCCAACCGCACAGGTCCTTGGGGTTTGTTGCAACCCATCGCGGATGCGTTGAAGCTGCTGACCAAAGAAATCATCTTGCCTGCCAAAGCGACCACCAGTTTGTTCTTGTTGGGCCCTGTGATGACGATCATGCCTGCGCTTGCCGCCTGGGCCGTGATTCCATTTGGTCCCGATGTGGCGTTGGCCAATGTCAATGCGGGCTTGTTGTTCTTGATGGCGATCACCTCGATTGAGGTGTATGGCGTGATCATTGCTGGTTGGGCATCGAATTCAAAATATGCGTTTTTGGGTGCGATGCGTGCTTCTGCCCAAATGGTCAGTTATGAAATTGCGATGGGCTTTTGCTTTGTGATTGTGTTGATGATCACCAACAGCCTGAACATGACCGACATCGTCATGAGCCAAGCCAAAGGTCAAATGGCTCAAGTGGGCTTGAACTTCTTGTCTTGGAACTGGCTGCCTTTGTTGCCCGTGTTTTTGATCTATTTCATCTCTGGTTTGGCCGAGACCAACCGCCACCCGTTTGACGTGGTGGAGGGTGAGTCCGAAATCGTGGCTGGGCACATGATCGAATATTCAGGCATGTCGTTTGCCATGTTCTTCTTAGCGGAATACGCCAACATGATTTTGGTGTCCATGTTGAGCGTGATCATGTTCTTGGGCGGCTGGTTGTCACCCGTTGACAACGCGCTGTTCAACATGGTGCCTGGCTGGATTTGGTTGGGTTTGAAAACCTTTGTGGTTGTGACCATGTTCTTGTGGGTGCGTGCCACGTTCCCACGTTATCGCTATGACCAAATCATGCGTTTGGGATGGAAAGTCTTCATTCCAATCACTTTGGTGTGGTTGCTGGTGGTGGGCATTTGGTTGCAAACCCCTTGGAATATTTGGAATTGAAGTCGGACACAACATGACTACCACTACACATTCCGCTCCGTTTTCGCTGCGCGATTTTCTGTCCAGCTTTTTGCTGATTGAAATGTTCAAAGGCATGGCGCTGACGGGCAAGTACATGTTCTCGCGCAGCATCACGATTCAGTTTCCTGAAGAGAAAACACCTGCGTCACCCCGTTTTCGCGGTTTGCACGCGCTGCGTCGTTATGAAAACGGCGAAGAGCGTTGCATTGCTTGCAAACTGTGCGAAGCCGTTTGCCCTGCGATGGCGATCACCATTGAGTCTGACCAACGTGCCGATGGCAGCCGCCGTACCACGCGTTATGACATCGATCTGACCAAATGCATCTTCTGCGGTTTTTGCGAAGAGAGTTGCCCCGTGGACTCCATCGTTGAGACGCACATCTTTGAATACCACGGCGAAAAACGCGGTGATTTGTACTTCACCAAAGAAATGCTCTTGGCCGTGGGTGACCGTTATGAACCCGAAATCGCAGCCAATAAAGCTGCCGATGCGAAATACCGCTGAAAGAGATTCACATGATCGACGTTCAATCAGCTCTTTTTTACGCGTTCTCTGCGGTGCTGTTGTTTGCAGCATTTCGCGTGATCACAGCGCGTAACCCCGTTCACGCTGCCCTGTATTTGGTGCTGGCTTTCTTTCAAGCTTCGGGCGTGTGGATGCTGCTCAAAGCCGAGTTTTTGTCCATCGCTTTGGTGCTGGTGTATGTGGGCGCGGTGATGGTGTTGTTCTTGTTTGTGGTGATGATGTTGGACATCAACATGGACAGCATTCGTGAAGGCTTTTGGCGCCACTTTCCTTTGGCAGCTACCATCGGTGCCGTGATTGCTCTGGAGTTGGCCGGTGTGCTGTTGTCCGGTTTTCGGGTCACGGAGCCACAAGTTGCTGCGCTTGAGCAAGTGGCCAACACCAAGGCTTTGGGTGTGTTGCTCTACACCGAGTATTTGTACCCCGTGCAAGTGGCCGCCATCATTCTGTTGGTCGCTTTGATTGCGGCCATCGCATTGACTTTGCGCAGCCGCAAAGATGCGAAGACGCAAGACCCAAGTCAACAAGTTCGCGTCAAAGCGCGCGATCGCGTTTCGCTGGTCAAGATGGAGGCCGTCAAAGCCCCCGAGCCAGCCGCTGCAGAGCAGGAGAAACAAGCATGAGCATTACTCTAGGTCACTACCTGACGCTGGGTGCGATTTTGTTCGCGCTGTCGGTGACAGGTATTTTTCTCAATCGCAAAAACTTGATCGTTTTGTTGATGGCCATCGAATTGATGTTGTTGGCTGTGAACCTGAACTTTGTGGCGTTCTCGCACTACTTGAACGATCTCAACGGTCAACTTTTTGTGTTCTTCATTTTGACCGTGGCGGCTGCTGAGTCGGCTATTGGTTTGGCGATTCTGGTGCAGTTGTTCCGCAACAAGTCCAGCATCAATGTCGACGAACTCAACACGCTCAAGGGTTAATTCATCATGTCGCAAACCCTGCAAGCTTCTACTTTGTTGGCTGTCCCTCTGGCACCGTTGGTGGGTTCAGCCTTGGCGGGTCTGTTCGGGACTCGCTTTGCTGGCAATTACATCGGACGTCGTCTGACGCATTGCTTGACGATTTTGGGCGTGTTCGTTGCCTTTGTGTTGTCAGCCATGACGCTGCAAAGCGTTGCGCTCGATGGCGCGCGTTTCAATGAAACCATCTACACCTGGATGGTGGTGGGTGGTCTGAAGATGGAAGTCGGTTTCTTGATCGACGGGCTGACCGCCATGATGATGTGTGTGGTGACATTTGTCTCGCTCATGGTGCACATCTACACCATCGGTTACATGGAAGAGGACGAAGGCTACAACCGTTTCTTCTCTTACATCTCGTTGTTCACTTTCTCCATGTTGATGCTGGTCATGAGCAACAACATGCTGCAACTGTTTTTCGGTTGGGAGGCTGTGGGCTTGGTGTCTTATTTGTTGATCGGTTTTTGGTTCAACAAACCCACCGCCATTTTTGCCAACATGAAAGCCTTCTTGGTCAACCGTGTGGGTGACTTTGGTTTCAT
>CAIYFE010000009.1 GCA_903925445.1 uncultured Burkholderiales bacterium
ACACATCTCTTATCGAGATTGAATATTTAGCGGTCATTTTTATTCATATATTCAATATAAAAAATTATTCTCAAAAATAAGTAGGAAATAAGTTCCTGTAAATGCTCGCCCTGCCATTGGATTTTTCACACGCCAAAAGCAACGGCTCCTTGTCCCGTGTATGAGCTTTTGAGCTGCTGCAATGCTCGAAAAAAAATCACCACAAAAGTGCACTCCCCAATTTCGCGCACAATTTGCACCATGGCTGACGCAATTTGGCGCAAGTTGTATACAAAACGCTGGCACTCAAATTGCAAGATACGCAGCATCTTTCACATCTGTTATTTCAGAACCTCGGAGCTTTCATGACTAAACGCACCTTTCTTCAAACCGCATTGGCCATTGGCTTGGCTATTGGCTTTGGCGCGACGCACGCCCAGAGCATGACGCCCATTAAATTTCAGCTCGATTGGCGTTTTGAAGGCCCCGCCGCCTTGTTTTTGGTACCTGCTGCCAAAGGCTATTTCAAAGATGCCAAGTTGGATGTGGCAGTGGATGCGGGCAACGGTTCTGGCGGTGCGGTCACACGCGTGGCTTCTGGCACGTACGACATGGGATTTGCTGATTTGGCAGCACTGATGGAGTTCAACGCCAACAACCCCGATGCGCCCAACAAACCCGTGGCGGTGATGGTGGTCTACAACAACACCCCCTCGTCGGTGATGGCCTTGAAAAAATCGGGCATCAAAACACCAGCCGACTTGAGCGGTAAAAAACTTGGCGCTCCTGTGTTCGATGCGGGACGCCGCGCCTTCCCGATTTTTGCCAAGGCCAACGGCATCACCAATGTGGCTTGGACAGCGATGGATCCACCGCTGCGCGAGACCATGTTGGTGCGGGGCGACATCGATGCCATCACGGGCTTTACCTTCACTTCGCTGCTCAATCTTGAAGCGCGTGGCGTCAAAACTGACGATGTAGTGGTGTTGCAATACCCCGACTACGGCGTGAAGTTGTACGGCAACGTGATCATCGCCTCGCCTAAATTGATCAAAGAAAATCCAGCCGCAGTGAAAGCCTTTTTGGCCGCTTTTGCCAAAGGCATGAAAGATGTGATTGCCGATCCCAAAGCCGCCATTGAGACTGTGAAAGCCCGCGACGGCATCATCAACACCGAGCTGGAAACGCGTCGTTTGCAATTGGCGATTGACACCGTCATCAACAGCCCAGACGCCCGCGCGGAAGGCTTTGGGCAAATCAAAGCGCCTCGCTTGGCGCTGATGGCTTCGCAAGTGTCTGACGCCTTTGGCACCAAAACCCGCATCAACCCCGATGTGATTTGGAACGGCAGCTTCTTGCCCAGCGCCAAAGAATTGGACGTTTTACCCAAGCCCAAAAAGTGAGCGGGTCAAACGCAATGCGCAACGAAAATTTTGTTGACTTCCAAAATGTCTGGCTGGCCTACAACGATGAGTTGCTGGCTCAAAACCACTTCGCGGTGGAAGACATTCACTTGCAAGTCAAGCAAGGCGAGTTCATCGCCATCGTGGGCCCTTCAGGCTGCGGCAAATCGACCTTCATGAAGCTGACCACTGGGTTGCGCAAACCCAGCAAAGGCCGCATTTTGGTGGATGGCCAGCCCGTGGACGGTCCGCTCAAAATCAGTGGCATGGCGTTTCAAGCGCCTTCGCTTTTGCCTTGGCGTACCACGCTGGACAACGTGCTGCTGCCTTTAGAAATTGTTGAACCTTACCGCAGCCAATTCAAAGCCAAACGCGCCGAGTTCGAGGCGCGAGCCATTGACTTGCTCAAAAGCGTGGGCTTGGGTGGTTACGAACGCAAGTTTCCTTGGCAGCTGTCGGGCGGTATGCAGCAACGCGCCAGCATTTGTCGAGCCCTGATTCATGAGCCCAAGATGCTGCTCTTGGACGAGCCTTTTGGCGCCCTGGATGCCTTCACCCGAGAAGAACTTTGGTGCACCTTGCGCGACTTGTGGACGGAGCGCAAATTCAACGTGATTTTGGTCACCCACGATTTGCGTGAATCGGTCTTCTTGGCTGACACGGTGTACGTCATGAGCAAGAGCCCAGGTCGGTTTGTGGTCAAACGTCACATCGACTTACCCCGTCCGCGTGATTTAGAGGTGACTTACACCCCCGCTTTCAGCGACATCGTGCATGAACTGCGCGGCCACATTGGTGCGATTCGAAAATCATGAAGCAAAAAACTCTTGAACGTTGGGCTCCTTGGGGCTTGTTGGTGCTCACCATCGCCTTGTGGCAGTTGGTGTGCAGCGCCTTTTCGGTGTCTGAATTCATTTTTCCCAGCCCCTTGCGCATTGCGCAGCAACTGGTGGAGTTCAAAGAAGTCATCGCAGCGCATGCATGGCGCACTTTTTGGGTCACGATGGCGGGCTTTGGCATTGCCATTGTGGTGGGCGTGTTGCTGGGCTTTGTCATCGGCAGCTCGCGCCTGGCCTATGCGGCGGTGTATCCCTTGATGACTGGATTCAATGCCTTGCCCAAAGCCGCCTTTGTGCCCATCTTGGTCGTTTGGTTTGGCATTGGCATTGGGCCTGCGATTTTGACCGCGTTTTTGATCAGCTTCTTCCCCATCATGGTCAACATCGCCACGGGTTTGGCGACCTTGGAGCCCGAGCTGGAAGATGTGTTGCGGGTCTTGGGCGCTAAACGCTGGGATGTGTTGGTCAAAGTTGGACTGCCTCGATCCATGCCTTACTTTTATGGCTCGCTCAAAGTGGCCATCACCTTGGCGTTTGTCGGCACCACCGTGTCTGAAATGACAGCCGCCAACGAAGGCATTGGCTATTTGCTGATCTCGGCCGGCTCGGCCATGCAAATGGGTTTGGCGTTTGGCGGTCTGGTGGTGGTGGGCGCGATGGCCATGGTCATGTATGAGCTGTTCAGCTACATCGAGAAACACACCACCGCGTGGGCGCACCGTGGTTCGCAAAACGATTGATTATTTTGTTGTATTTTTTGTTTTAATTTAATAAAAACACAAAAATACAAGTTTCCGCAATAAGTAGCAAAACTAAAAATTAATCACCAAATTTAATAATATCATTCTGCCCAGTGCCAACTTGGGGAAGACAACTCCTGTTTGGTCATCCAATCAACCACTGGGCGGAATGTATGGACACTTCTCACGAACTTGCAGCTGACGCGCCTCGCTTAGGCCCCAACTTCAGCGACAAAGTTTTCTTGCTGTTTTTGGTCGCAATCTTGGTCGCCGTGACCTTGCTGGGCATCAAAAACTACCAAGAAGGCCTCAAAACAGAAAAAACCAAGGAAAACGGCGAAACCTGGTTGGCCTGGATGACCGAAGCTGCTGAAAAACGCTTCGATGAGGACTACCCCATCCAAGCCTGTAAAGGCGGCATCCAATCGCCCGCCGATGCGCTCAAACACCCAACTGCCAAGTCAAAAAATGACGCGCCTGCTTTGGGAACTTGGGGCGCTTGTTACCAATATTTGATGACCCAAACGCCGTTGAAGGATTTGCGCAATCCCTTCACCGATGAGTTGCCGCAAATGATTGCTCAGTGTTCTACCGCTGACATCAGCACCGCAGGCGCGATTGTTTTGGAAAACTTGGTGGCCACCCCGCTGGGATCGGCCACGCCTTTTGTGGCCAAGCAATTGGTCGATACAGATCCCATTGACTACAAGATGCAAATTCGCCTGACCGTTTGCGACAAGGGCGGCGACAACATCAAAGTCAGCGAATTTGATTTCTGAGGTCAAGCACATGGAAAAAACCAAACGCGAATTCATCAAAGACCTCGATATCCACGCCATCCTTGGCGAGGAAGAAGAAGCGCAGATTGACAGCAATTTGCCATTTCGCAAGTGGCTTTACTCTTGGCTGCTCGATCCCAACATTCCTGGCAACTATCACAAGACCATCGACAAATGGATCAGCATTTTGATCATTGCCAACTTGTTTTCGTTGGTGTTTGAACATGTGCCCGCAGTCTTTGAGCCGCACAAAACCTGGTTCGAATTCTTTGACATCTTCTCGGTTGCGGTGTTCACGATTGAATACTTGGTTCGCTTTTACTTAGCCCCCGAAGAAGAAGAGTTCAAAGATAAAAAAATGGCGCGCTTTGCATTTGTGAGCAGCCCATTTGCCATCATCGACTTCTTGGCTGTTGCGCCGTTTTACCTCAAGTCCTTCATTCCGATTGACTTGCGCGTGTTGCGGTTCTTGCGGTTGTTGCGGATTCTCAAATTGTTCCGCGTCATCGTGCCGGCTTATCACGAGTTTCAAGAAACGAACAAACATCGCACATTCCGACAAAAAATTCACGCCTTGGTTTTTCCAAGCCCTTACGGCGGCGCGATGTTTGAAATTGTCGAAGTGTTCATCGCAATTTGGGTGTTGCTGTCGGTGATCGCGGTGGTGCTCGAATCGGTGCAGAGCATTGAATATGTGCTCAACCTTCAGTTCGTGATTTTGGATGCCGTGGCCGTGGCCATCTTCACCATCGAGTACAGCTTGCGGATTTACTCGTGCGTGGAAGAGCCCGGATTCAAAGGCGCCATCGCGGGGCGCTTCAAGCAAGCGCGTTCGCCTTCGACCTTCATTGACTTCATGGCCATCTTGCCGTTTTTCTTAGAAGTCGTTTTGCACCACTTGTTTGACTTGCGGTTCTTGCGGGTTTTCCGACTGTCGCGGTTGCTCAAACTGACGCGCGGCAACGATGCCACGGCCATTTTGTTCAAAGTGGTTTCGCGCGAATGGCCGGTGATGAGTGCTTCGGCTTTCATCATGGTGTTGTTGGTGATCTTGACCGCCAGCTTGGGCTACTTGTTTGAACACGACGCGCAGCCCGACAAATTCGAAAACATTCCAACCTCCATTTATTGGGCGGTCATCACTTTGGCCTCAGTGGGCTACGGCGATATTTCGCCCGTGACGCCGATTGGTCGATCACTGACCATCGTGCTGGCCTTGTTGGGCATTGGTATTTTTGCGATTCCTGCGGCGTTGTTGTCTTCGGCTTTCAGCGATGAATTGGTCAAAGAACGTGACGCCCTCAAAGCCAACTTGTTCAGCATGCTCAAAGACGGCGAAATCAGCGAGCGCGACGCTGGCACCATCCGCGCCGAAGCAAAACGCCTGCATTTGTCGCACGAAGAAATCAACGCGCTGATTGAACAAGTCATCAAAGAGCATGAACTGGAAGAGCGCAGTCCGCTTCCGATTCACAAAATCGGTGAGCGTCCTGAGTTGGCGATTGAGCACTACAAATATTTGCTCAGTCAAATTCGACAACTGGGCATGCACACCAATTCTGGCCAATTTGAACAAACCGTCCACAGCACCCAGCGACTCAATCAGCATGAGCTGGATCTGTGGAAAAAAATCCAAGCACACCATTAACCATTGAAGCACCATGACAGGATTGAAGCGCTACATCATGGAGGTCCTGGACGGATCTCCCGACCACAAACTGAGTCACTACGTGGAGTGGCTCATCACCATCGTGGTGTTGATCAACTGCACGGCGGTGATTGTTGAATCCATCCCCGAAGTTCACGCCGTCTACCAAGACTTTTTCCATGAGCTTGAGTTTTGGAGCGTGATGTTCTTCACGGTTGAATACATCTTGCGTGTGTGGTCCTTCGGCGCTCGCTACAGCAAAGAAGAAGGCGGCTCATGGAAAGGCCGCAGCGAATACATGTTCAGCCCCTTTGGCTTGATCGATTTTTTTGCCACCATGCCGCATTACTTGCACATGTTCTTCCCTTACCTCGATTTGCGGATCTTGCGCGTTTTGCGTTTGTTGCGAATCTTGAAGCTCTCTAAATACAACACGGCCTTGCAAGACTTGTTTCATGCCGTTCATTCCGAGCGTCAAGCTTTTGGCAGTGCGGTGTTTTTATTGACCATTGCCACCATCGTTTCTGCTTCGTTGATGCACTTTGCCGAGGGCCACGCGCAGCCTCAATACTTTGGCACCATTCCGCATTCCATTTATTGGTCCATCGTGACCATCACCTCTGGCTGGGGCAACGTCGACCCGGTCACCAAAGGCGGCGAAATCATTGCCTTGATTACCGGATTTTTGGGCGTGTGTATGGCCGCGATCATGACCGGTATTGTGGCTTCGGCCTTCTCTAACCAAGTGGCTCGCAAGAAGGCCGCCTTTGAAGCGCAATTGCGAGAAATTTACGCCGATGGCGACATGACCGAAGAAGAGCAAGCCAGCCTCAAACGCTTGCAAGCCCACTACCGATTGAGCGACGAGCAAGTTGACGCCATGCTCAAACGTGCCCAACTCGAAGCATTCAAGAGCAAAAAACCATGAGCTACGTCATGAACACCGCACCCGTATCTCGCAATTTTTACCAACGCGTCCAGCGACGTACTTATGAAATTTTGGACGCTGCTGTCCACGACAGCGCGAGCACAGCTTGTGAAATTTTCATTGCCTTGTTGGTGATCGCCAACGTGGTTGGCATCATTTTGGAATCTGTTCCATCGATCCATGAAAATTTTGAACATTGGTTCCACGCTTTTGACGTCTTCAGCGTGTCGGTCTTCTCGGTCGAATACGTGTTGCGCGTTTGGTCGT
>CAIYFE010000010.1 GCA_903925445.1 uncultured Burkholderiales bacterium
CACGAGCTGGGCCAATTCAGAGGTGCTTGCAGGCACGCCCCGTTCCTGTCGGCGAGCAACAATCGCCTTTGCAATCTGTTGAGCAAACCGTTCTTCGCCATATTCACGTATCACCTCCGCAATGTGTTGAAGTTCTGCCTCGGCCAACCACTCGCGCACGCTCTGCCCTCGCGTGGTGTCCATGCGCATGTCCAAAGGACCATCGTTTCGAAAAGAAAAACCCCGTGCCGGGTTGTCGATTTGGGGCGAACTCACGCCCAAATCCATCAACACGCCATCCACACTGCGCGCTGGCAAGTCGCCCAAATCGGCGAAGCCTTGGTGCCGAATCGAAAAGCGCGGGTCTTGAATTTGTTGAGCGGCCGCAATGGCATCGGGATCTTTGTCGAAGGCAATCAAACGGCCTTGTGCTGAGAGCTTGGACAAAATCAAACGCGAATGACCGCCGCGTCCAAAGGTCGCATCTACGTAAGTTCCGTCCGGCTGGATGTCGAGCGCGTCGACAGCTTCGCTTAAGAGGACGGTGGTGTGCTGCCATGGCGTGTCCACCGTCATCCTTTAAAAAGAAAATTCCTTGAACACATCGGGCATGTCGCCCTGCATGGCCTGCGCTTCTTGCGCGTCATACGTGGCTTTGTCCCAAAGTTCAAAGTGATTGCCCATGCCAAGCAACATGGTGTCTTTGCTGATGCCCGCAGCAGCGCGCAACTCAGGCGAAATGAGCACGCGTCCCGTGCCGTCCATCTCAACATCCATGGCATTGCCTAAAAAGATGCGCTTCCACCATTGAGCACTCATGGGCAACTGGGCAATGCGTTCGCGGAATTTTTCCCATTCGGTGCGAGGAAAAATCATCAAACAACCGTGCGGGTGACGCGTGATGGTGAGCTGCCCTGCGGCCGTGGCGCTCAAGACGTCACGGTGCCTTGTCGGCACAGACAAACGCCCTTTTGCATCCAAACTCAACGACGAAGCACCTTGAAACACGGTGTCTACCCTTTTCCTGCAAAGAAAACTGCATGGCGAAAAACCAAAGGCACTTTTCACCACTTAATTGCACTTATTTGCACTGTAGCAGGAAATTGATGAGTTACAAGCAAATTTCAGAAAATTTTCAATGAAATCAAGGACTTACAGCGATTTTAGAATCTTCTCATCTCAATAAAAATCGTTATAAATGAAGCACTTAGCGAAGTGTCTAAAAGCGACTTCTGAAGAAGATTTACACATGAAAAAAGCAGGCACTTGGCCTGCTTTTTGATCTTAAAAACGTTTTAAAAGCTCAATCGCCAAACATTTTTTGTTTCAACTCACGGCGTTCTTGGGCTTCCAACGACAAAGTGGCGGTGGGGCGGGCCAGCAATCGGGCCACACCAATGGGTTCGCCAGTTTCGTCGCAGTAACCGTAGTCACCGGCATCAATGCGGTTGATGGATTGCTCAATTTTCTTGAGCAACTTGCGTTCGCGATCGCGGGTGCGCAATTCCAAGGCGTGTTCTTCTTCGATGGTGGCGCGATCGGCTGGGTCGGGGGTAACCACGGTGTCTTCGCGCAAGTGCTCGGTGGTTTCGCTGGCGTTGCTCAGCACCTCTTGTTTGAGGTGGTGCAAGCGCAAGCGGAAGAATGCCATTTGCACGTCATTCATGTACTCCTCATCTGGCATGGCGATGACTTCGGCATCGGTCAATTCAGCGACAGATTTGGTTTTCCAATTGTTGGCGAGTTTGGCGTCTTTGGTAGGTATCACAGGAACAATGCTAGAAACAATGGGCACGGAAATCGGCGTGAAGCTCGATTTCGCAGCGTTGGAAGCCACCACCGGTGCGGGTGGTGGAGGAACCAA
>CAIYFE010000011.1 GCA_903925445.1 uncultured Burkholderiales bacterium
CCAAATGAAGCTGCGCTTGAAGGCCAATCCTGTGCCCATCGTCATTCCTATCGGCGCTGAAGAAAACTTCACCGGCGTGGTCGATCTGCGCAAGATGAAAGCCATCATTTGGGACGAAGCGTCTCAAGGTATGAAATTCACTTTCGAAGACATTCCAGCTGATTTGGTCGAAGACGCAAAAAAATGGCGCGAAAACATGGTCGAAGCCGCTGCCGAAGCGTCTGAAGACTTGATGAACAAGTACCTCGAAGAAGGCGACTTGACCGAAGAAGAAATCACCAATGGTTTGCGCGTGCGCACCATCAACGGTGAAATTCAACCGATGTTGTGCGGTACCGCGTTCAAAAACAAAGGTGTGCAACGCATGTTGGACGCCGTGATCGAACTCATGCCTTCTCCACTCGACGTGAAAGCCATCAACGGCTTTGACGAAGACGAAAAAGAAGTGACCCGCAAAGCCGACGACAACGAGAAATTCTCTGCTTTGGCATTCAAATTGATGACCGACCCGTTTGTGGGTCAGTTGACTTTCGTGCGTGTTTACTCGGGCGTCTTGTCCAAAGGCGATACCGTGTACAACCCTGTGCGCGGCAAAAAAGAACGCATCGGTCGTATCGTGCAAATGCACGCCAACAACCGTGAAGAAGTCGATGAAATTCGCGCTGGCGACATCGCGGCTTGCGTGGGCTTGAAAGACGTGACTACAGGCGAAACTTTGTGTGATCCCGCAGCCGTTGTGACGCTGGAACGCATGGTCTTCCCTGAGCCTGTGATTCGTCAAGCGGTCGAACCCAAAACCAAAGCTGACCAAGAAAAAATGGGCATGGCTTTGTCACGTTTGGCAGCTGAAGATCCATCGTTCCGCGTCAACACCGACGAAGAATCCGGCCAAACCATCAGTGGTGGTATGGGCGAGCTTCACTTGGAAATTATTGTTGACCGCATGAAGCGCGAATTTGGCGTTGAAGCCAACGTGGGTAAACCACAAGTGGCTTACCGCGAAACAATCCGCAAAACCGTTGAAGAAGCCGAAGGCAAATTCGTGCGTCAATCGGGCGGTAAAGGTCAGTACGGTCACGTGGTCTTGAAAGTTGAGCCTCAAGAGGCTGGCAAAGGCTTCGAATTCGTCGACGCGATCAAAGGCGGTGTGGTTCCTCGCGAATACATCCCTGCGGTGCAAAAAGGCGTGGAAGAAGCTTTGGGTCAAGGCGTGTTGGCGGGCTACCCCGTGGTGGACGTCAAAGTGACATTGCACTTTGGTTCTTACCACGACGTGGACTCCAACGAAATGGCGTTCAAAATGGCCGCCATCTTTGGTTTCAAAGAAGGTTGCCGCAAAGCCAGCCCCGTCATCCTCGAGCCCATGATGGCTGTTGAAGTTGAGACCCCAGAAGACTACGCCGGTAGCGTGATGGGTGACTTGTCTTCACGTCGCGGTATGGTGCAAGGCATGGACGACATGGTCGGTGGCGGTAAAGCCATCAAAGCCGAAGTGCCTTTGTCCGAAATGTTTGGTTACTCGACCACCCTGCGCTCGATGTCGCAAGGTCGTGCCACCTACACGATGGAATTCAAACACTACGCAGAAGCGCCTAAAAACGTGGCTGACGCCATCGTTGCAGCACGCGCCAAGTAATGAGGTGTTGGGCAAGCCGCAAGGTTTGCCCTTTTTGTTTTCAATGCGTTCAAACGAACGCCGTCTGCGACGATGCGCCGCCTTGTCACCCGTGCGAGGCGAATCAGCAGTGTCGTGCAAACGTAAAACCTGTACACGGGCACAGCTCTTTGGAGAAAAGAAATGGCAAAAGGAAAATTTGAACGTACCAAGCCGCACGTCAACGTTGGCACGATTGGGCACGTTGACCACGGTAAAACCACATTGACAGCGGCGATCACGACGATTCTGTCATCTAAGTTTGGTGGTGAAGCCAAGGCGTACGACCAAATCGACGCGGCTCCTGAAGAAAAAGCGCGCGGTATCACGATCAACACTGCGCACGTTGAATACGAAACAGCCACACGCCACTACGCACACGTGGACTGTCCTGGTCACGCCGACTATGTGAAAAACATGATCACGGGCGCGGCTCAAATGGACGGCGCTATTTTGGTGTGTTCTGCGGCTGACGGCCCCATGCCTCAAACCCGCGAACACATCTTGTTGGCTCGCCAAGTGGGCGTGCCTTACATCATCGTGTTCTTGAACAAATGCGACATGGTCGACGACGCTGAGTTGCTCGAATTGGTCGAAATGGAAGTGCGTGAATTGCTCAGCAAATACGACTTCCCCGGCGACGACACACCGATCGTTCAAGGTTCAGCCAAGTTGGCCTTGGAAGGCGACAAAGGTCCTTTGGGCGAAGAAGCCATTTTGAAATTGGCCGATGCTTTGGACAGCTACATCCCTACGCCAGAGCGCGCAGTGGACGGTGCTTTCTTGATGCCTGTGGAAGACGTGTTCTCGATCTCTGGTCGCGGCACGGTGGTGACAGGTCGCGTGGAGCGCGGCATCGTCAAAGTGGGCGAAGAGATTGAAATTGTGGGTATCGCTGACACCCAAAAAACAACATGTACAGGCGTGGAGATGTTCCGCAAGCTGCTGGACCAAGGTCAAGCGGGCGACAACGTGGGCATTTTGTTGCGCGGTACAAAACGCGAAGACGTGCAGCGCGGTCAAGTGTTGTGCAAGCCTGGTTCGATCAAGCCCCACACGCACTTCACGGCTGAGGTGTATGTGTTGTCCAAAGACGAAGGCGGTCGTCACACGCCCTTCTTCAACAACTACCGTCCCCAGTTTTACTTCCGTACCACGGACGTGACCGGTGCGATCGAGTTGCCAGAAGGCAAAGAGATGGTGATGCCAGGTGACAACGTGTCGATCACTGTGAAGTTGATCCACCCCATTGCGATGGAAGAAGGCTTGCGCTTTGCGATCCGCGAAGGCGGTAAGACAGTTGGCGCCGGCGTCGTTGCCAAGATCATGGCGTAATGCAATAGGGGCGTAGCTTAGTGGTAAAGTTGCGGTTTCCAAAACCGTCGATGGGGGTTCGATTCCCTCCGCCCCTGCCAAAGCAACCCTAAACGCAGGTCGCCTCAAGCCCGCCAGTCTGGCGGGCTTCGGTGTCTTAAGTTACTTATAAAAACGGTTACGGAAATCCTGATACATGTCTGCTGCAAATATTGAAACCGTGTCGACCTCGGCGGATAAAGCCAAGCTCGCGCTCGTCGCGTTGCTGGTGGTTGCGGCGTTGGGCGGCTTTTATGGCTTGTCTGACCAAGGTGCTTTGGTGCAGTGGGCTGTTTTGTTGTTGGGGTTGGCGGCGGCTGTAGGCGTGTTTTTGGTTTCTCATCAAGGCCGTGAGTTGGTTGCGTTTGGTGGCGATGCTTGGCGTGAGTTGAAAAAGGTCGTTTGGCCAACCCGCAAAGAAGCAACGCAAATGACTTTGTACGTCTTTGGCTTTGTGGTGTTGATGGCCTTGTTCCTTTGGTTCACGGACAAAACCCTCGAGTGGGTGTTTTATGACCTGATTCTGGGGTGGAGAAAATAATGAACGACATCGTGGACAACACACAAGAAACCGCATCCGCAGCCAATCCAGATTTGCGCTGGTATGTGGTTCATGCCTATTCCGGCATGGAAAAAGCGGTGGAGCGCAATATTCGCGAAAGCATTGCGCGCGCTGGCATGGAAAACAAATTCGGTCGCATCTTGGTGCCGACCGAAGAAGTGGTGGAAATGAAAAACGGTCAGCGCCGTACGGCTGAGCGCAAATTTTTCCCCGGCTATGTGTTTGTGGAAATGGTCATGGACGACGAGTCTTGGCATTTGGTCAAACACACCAGCAAAGTGACGGGTTTTGTCGGCGGTGCGAAGAATCGTCCAGCGCCAATTTCCGAGGCGGAAGTTCAAAAAATCGTCAACCAAATGCAAGACGGTGCTGAAAAACCCCGTCACAAAGTGGAGTTCATGGTGGGCGAATTGGTGCGCGTTAAAGAAGGTCCGTTCACGGACTTCAATGGCTCGGTCGAAGAAGTCAACTACGAGAAAAACAAAGTCCGCGTGTCGGTCACGATTTTTGGTCGTGCCACGCCGGTTGAGTTGGAATTCAGCCAGGTCGAGAAGACGTAAGTCATTCGGTCTTGGTGGATTGAAAGTTGTGTTTGGCGCTTTTCGACTCGGCGCCCAACCTTTGAAGTGAGTCGTTAACCCCGGGGAGTTCGCAAGAACGTTTGTACCCGCAAGGAGAAAA
>CAIYFE010000012.1 GCA_903925445.1 uncultured Burkholderiales bacterium
GCCACCCCGCTGCCGACAAGGTCTACCTGATCGAAGAAGCGGGGCGTCCCGGCCAGCTCATGCCCATCATGGAGGATGAGCACGGCACCTACATCATGAACAGCAAAGACCTGCGCGCGGTCGAATTGGTCGAAAAACTGGTCAAGATCGGCGTCGATTCACTCAAGATCGAAGGTCGCACCAAAAGCCTTTACTACGTCAGTCGCACCGCGCAGGTGTACCGCCGCGCCATTGACGATGCGGTGGCGGGTCGCCCCTTCAACCCAGAGCTCATCACCGAACTCGAAGGCTTGTCCAACCGTGGCTACACCACGGGCTTTTTGGAACGCCGTCCCTCGCAAAGCTACCAAAACTACGAAACCGGTAGCTCTGCCGCGCACCGCAGCCAGTTTGTGGGCGAAGTCAAAACCATCCGCGACGGCTGGGCCGAGGTTGAAGCCAAAAACAAATTTTCGGTAGGCGACACCTTAGAAATCATCCACCCCAGCGGCAACCAACTGGTCAAGCTGGAGCACATGAAAAACTTGGATGGCCAAGAGATTTCAGTGGCCGCAGGCAGCCCCATTCGCGTGTGGATTCCTTTCCCACATGCAGATGGCGCAAACCAAGCCCTGATCTCGCGCTTGCTCATGACTGAAGCTTAATTTTTATAGAAATTAAATATCCGCAGTCCAAAAGAGTTCAAAATCCGCTTTCTTTCATTCATATGAGTCAGAGAAAGCGGGCAACATGTACAAACTCTTCATCGCCAACAAAAATTACTCGTCTTGGTCACTGCGTCCTTGGGTGTTGATGAAGACGCTGGGGCTGGCATTTGAAGAGGTTTTATTGCCCTTCCAAGCTGCCCAAGCCCCGCAATTTGGCGCCGTTTCTCCCACAGGACGTGTGCCTTGCTTGCAAGACGGACAACGCTTGGTGTGGGACAGCTTGGCCATTACCGAATACTTGGCCGAACGCCATGCAGACGTTTGGCCGCAAGACGAAGACGCTCGCGCATTTGCCCGCTGCGCCGCGGCAGAAATGCATTCAGGCTTTGCCGCCTTGCGCAGCCACTGCGGTATGAACTGCGCCGTGCGCGTCACGCTACGCGAAGTCCCCACCAGCGTTCAGGCCGATTTGGCGCGCATCGATGCGTTGTGGACGGAAGGTTTGAAGCGCTTTGGCGGGCCTTTCTTGGCAGGCAAGCGCTTCAGCGCGGCGGATGCTTTTTTTGCGCCAGTGGCTTTTCGCATTCAGACCTTTGAGTTGCAACTCTCCGAAACCAGCCAGCGCTATGCGCAAAACCTGATCACGCAGCCCGCCATGATGGACTGGTACCAACAAGCCTTGGCCGAGACTTGGCAAGATGAGCCACACGAAGCACATGCGAAAAGTGTGGCTGCTGTGTTTCACGATTTGCGTGTTGCCTAACCAGAACGCAGCTTTATTGATTCGCGATAAACATCCGCCGCGCTTGCAGTGCTGTGTCGGCGTAATCTGAAAACACGCCGTCTACGCCTAGTTCAAAAAACAATCTGTACTCGTTGACAGGATTGTTTTCAAAATTGGCCGCCAAAAACCGCGGCTCGTTTCTGAAGGTGTA
>CAIYFE010000013.1 GCA_903925445.1 uncultured Burkholderiales bacterium
ACCCAAGTGGGCTTGCTGTTGGCGATGGCGACTGTGCTGCCGGTGCTCAAGGCCCCCGCATTGACGGCGAAAGTCGACAAAGTCCCGCTGTCTTGGTTTGTCGAAATGGCTGCCTTACCCGTGGCGTCAATCGCAAAACTGTAAGGCTGAGGCGTGGTGGTAATGCCGCCCGATCCAACCGTCGTGAGTGCGCCGCTGGACGCGTTGACGGTGTAAGCGATGATGGTGTTGTTGCTTGCATTTCCCCCTGTCGTCGCGACATAAATCACGTTGGTGGTTGGGCTGCTTTCGAGATGGAGGGGCGTCAAAGTCGACAAACTGATCGGGCTACCTGCAATCGCCGTGAGCGTGCCACTGCCGTTGATGGCAAAACCCGAGAGGGTGTTGTCTCCCGAGTTGGCCGTGTAGACATAGCGACCTGATGGATCAACCACAATTGAAAGTGGTGCGCTGCCCGTTGAAATGTTTGTGCCAATGGGGCTCAGGGCACCATTGCTGGCGATTTGGTAGGCCGATACAGAGTTGCCCAGTCGATTGGCAACATATGCAAATTGTTTGTTAGGTGTGACAGCAATGGCGTAAGGCCCGTTGCCAGTAGACACCGATGGCAGCCCCGACGCTGTCAACGCTCCTGTGCTTTTGTCTACGTTGAAGATGGCGACGCTGCCATCGCCTTGGTTCAAAACATAAGCCATCAGGCTTGAATTTGCGCTACCTGGAGTTCCTACGCCTGTTCTTCCGCCGCCGCAGGCAGTCAAAAACAAAATTGTTCCAACCGTGACAGCAAAAAGCCCACTTTTCATAATCAGTTGCCTAAATGTTTTAAACAACTAAATTATTACATTTGTAATTTGTATGAATTAACTCGAATTCATATTTTTAATCAAAAATAATGAGAGGCGAAATCAAGTGAATGCGCAGGGCAATCCTCAACGACCTCCTGAAACGTCGAGCAAACTCATGGTGGTGTAACTGGCCGCATCGCTGAGCAGCCAGACGATGGCTTGCGCCACTTCTTGTGCGGAGCCGCCGCGTTGCATGGGCACCAAATGCTGCAAATCTTTGACGCGATGGGGCAAGCCGCCAGAGGCGTGAATCTCGGTATCGATCAAGCCAGGGCGAACCGCGTTGACGCGAATGCCCTCAGCCGCCACTTCTTTGGCCAGCCCCAAGGTGAAGGTGTCGATTGCGCCTTTGGCCGCTGCGTAATCCAAATATTGGTTGGGCGAACCCAAGCGCGAAGCTGCGCTGGACAAGTTCACAATGCTGCCGCCCGAGCCGCCGTGCGATGTGCTCATGCGGCGCACCGCTTCGCGGGCCACCACCATGCTGCCAATCACGTTGACGTCGAACATGCGTTTCAAGCGCGCCACGGACATGTCTTCGAGCTTGGCCGAGACATCCACCACGCCCGCGTTGTTGACCAAACCGCTGAGCCGTCCCAGTTGAGCATCGATTTGCGCAAACATGCGCATAACCTGCGCCTCATCGGCCACATCGGCTTGCAGGGCCAAAGCTTTTCCGCCCTCTGATTGGATGTGCGAGACGACTTGTTCGGCCGCTTGAGCGTTGTGGGTGTAGTTCACGGCCACGGTCCAGCCCTCGCGGGCAGCCAATAAGGCAGTCGCAGCACCAATGCCACGGCTGGCGCCGGTCACTAAAAGAATGCGTGTCAAAGTCGTCTCCGGTTGTTGTGTGACAGAAGTTAGCACGGGGTTTTGCAAATCGCAGTAACCTGTCTGACAAAATAGCTTTTGATACTTTTTATAAATGGAGCCTGCATGACCACCATCCACTTGAAAGCTGCTGACGGCTTTGAATGTGCCGCCTACATTGCCCAACCCAAAGGCACGCCCAAGGGCGCCATTGTGGTGGTGCAAGAAATTTTTGGGGTCAACGATCACATCAAAGAAGTGGCCGATGGCTATGCAGCGCAAGGCTATTTGGCCGTTGCGCCGGCCACTTTTCATCGCGCCAAACACGGCGTGTCGCTGGGCTACACGCCCGACGACATGCAAGCCGGCATGGCCTTGAAAGCCGCCATCGAGGCCTTGCCCGCACCCGGTGTGTTGGCCGATTTACAAGCTGCTGTGGACTACGCGGCCCAACACGCAGGCGGCAAAGTGGGCATGGTGGGTTACTGCTGGGGCGGCTTGCTGACTTGGCGTGCCGCAGAACAAGTCAAGGGTTTGAGCGCTGCTGTTCCTTACTACGGCGGTGGCTCGACCAGTGATGTGGAGCGCGCCCGTCAACCCCATTGCCCCGTGTTAGCGCATTACTCAGACCGCGACCATTACGTGCCGATGGACACCGTGCATGCGTTTGCCAAAGCGCATCCAGAGGTTGAGATGCACATTTACTCAGCCGATCACGGGTTCAATTGCAACCACCGTGGCGCTTACCAAGAGGCTGCGGCCAAGTTGGCTTTGGAGCGCACCTTGGTTTTTTTCCAAAAGCATTTAGGCTGATCGAATCAAGCGCGCAGCTTCTAACGAGAAGTAGGTCAGCACACCGTCTGCGCCTGCGCGCTTGAAAGCCAGCAGGCTTTCCATCATCACCAAATCGTGATCGAGCCAGCCGTTTTGTGCGGCGGCTTTGAGCATGGCGTATTCGCCCGAGACTTGGTAGGCAAAGGTGGGCACGGCAAATTCATCTTTGACGCGGCGCACGATGTCCAGATACGGCATGCCGGGCTTGACCATCACCATGTCGGCGCCTTCGGCCAGGTCAAGCGCCACTTCGCGCAAGGCCTCGTCGCTGTTGCCCGGATCCATTTGGTAGACCTTCTTGTTGCTTTTGCCCAAGTTGGCGGCTGAGCCCACGGCATCGCGGAAAGGACCATAAAACGCACTGGCGTATTTGGCGCTGTAAGCCATGATGCGGGTGTGGATGTGGCCTTGCGCTTCCAGCGCGGTGCGAATTGCGCCAATGCGACCGTCCATCATGTCGCTGGGCGCGACGATGTCCACGCCGGCTTGGGCTTGCGTCAGGGCTTGTTGCACGAGCACTTCAACGGTGGGATCGTTCAAGATGTAGCCGCTGTCGTCAAGCAATCCGTCTTGCCCGTGGCTGGTGTAGGGGTCGAGTGCGACATCGGTCATCACGCCCAACTCGGGAAAATGTTTTTTCAACGCACGCACCACGTGTGGCACCAGTCCGTCTGGGTTGGCGGCCTCTCGACCGTCAGGTGTTTTGAGGTGACCGCTGATGACGGGAAACAAAGCCATCACAGGAATGCCCAATTTGACGCATTCTTCGGCCACGGGCAGCAGCAAATCTAGGCTCAGGCGTTCCACGCCGGGCATGGAGGCCACCGCTTCGCGGCGCTTTTCGCCCTCGAGCACAAAGACTGGATAAATCAAGTCGTTGACGCTCAAAGCGTGCTCGCGCACGAGGCGACGGGTGAAATCGTCGCGACGTAAACGGCGGGGACGATTGGCTGGAAATGGTGCGGGTGTGTGCGTCATGGTCAAAATTGTGCCCCAAACCCGTCGCTTTCCCGCTTGTTGGGTGTCGCCGGATTTGCTAGATTGGTGTGGAGTGGCTTGCCGCTCCCCGCTTTTCCTCCCTGAGCGGGTGCTGGAGTCCGAGAGGTTTTCAGCGCATTTTTGCCCGACCTCGCGTCGGGCTTTTTTTAGCCACAGTTAAACTGGCGCCATGTTGTGGATCAAATCTTTGCATATCGTCTTCGTCGCCAGCTGGTTTGCGGGCTTGTTTTACTTGCCTCGGATTTTTGTGAATCTGGCGCAAGTTGCCCCCGATTCCGTGGCCGAAGAAGCGCGTTTGCTGCTCATGGCGCGCAAACTCATGCGCTTTACCACCTTGCTCATGGTGCCTGCGTTGGCCTTGGGGCTGGTGTTGTGGCTGGGTTATGGCATTGGCCAGGGCGCTGGAAATGGTTGGATGCACGCCAAATTGACCGTTGTGCTGCTGGCGCTGGGTTATCACCACGGCTGTGGCAAGTTGCTGCGTAAATTTGAAGCACATGCCAACACACGCAGCCATGTTTGGTTCCGCTGGTTCAACGAAGTGCCGGTGGTGTTGCTGTTGATCGCCGTGATTTTGGTGGTCGTCAAGCCGTTTTAAACCCAGGCTAAGAGTCCATGCGCAAAACTTCAGCGTGGCCTCTGGCGCAACTGTGTGTGGCGTTGATTGTTTACGCCAGTCTTTACCCGTTTGACCAATGGCGCGATCAAGGCATCGCGCCGTGGGCATTTCTGACCGCGCCTTGGCCAAAGTACTGGACTTGGTTTGATGTCTTGTCCAATGTGTTGGGCTACGCGCCTTTGGGCTTTTTGTTGACCCTCAGCGCCATGCGCATGGGCTGGAGCGGTCGGGTTGTGCTGGGCTCTGCTTTGGCCTGCGCCATGTTGTCTTTGACGATGGAGAGCTTGCAAAGTTATTTGCCCGCGCGTGTGCCTTCGTTGACCGATTTTTTGCTCAACACGCTGGGTGCTTGGGTGGGCGCTTTCTTGGCTGGCGGTTTGGAGCGGCTGGGGTTGATCAATCGCTGGAGCCAATTTCGGGCGCGTTGGTTTGTGCGCGATGCGCACACGGCCTTGGTGTTGATGGCGGTTTGGCCTGCGGCGTTGCTGTTTCCTGTGTCCGTGCCGCTGGGGCTGGGACAAATTTGGGAGCGTTTAGAAGACACCTTGACCAACCTGTTTGACGGCTCCATGTTTGAAGACTGGATTCCGCTGCGCTCCTTCGAGTTAGAGCCCTTGCTGCCCGGCGCGCAGCTGCTGTGCGTGGCCTTGGGTTTGTTGATTCCTTGCTTGTTGGGCTATGTCGTGATTCGGCAATACGGCCAGCGCTTGGTGTATTTGTTTTTGATTGTGTTCTTGGGCTTGAGCGTGAGCGCTTTGTCGGCCGTCTTGAGTTATGGCCCGACGCATGCTTGGACTTGGTTGGGCTTGCCTGAAATGTTGGGTTTTGGCTTTGGTTTGTTGATGGCCTTGCTGTTTGTGCCTGTTTCGCATCGCACGTGTTCGGCCTTTTTGCTGCTCGCTTTGGTGCTGCAACAAAGCTTGCTCAACCAAGCGCCCGAAAGCGCTTACTTCACACAAACGGTGCAAACCTGGGAGCAGGGCCAGTTCATTCGCTTTCATGGGTTGATCCAATGGTTGGGTTGGGTGTGGCCGTACATGGCGCTTTTGTTTGCTGTTGCTCGACTCAGTCGAGACGGCTCACAAGTGCGCTCATGACCTGCGCCTGAGTTGCAAACCTAAAATCGCGGCCATGACACAAGCCTCTTACTACAAGCACCACATCTTTTTTTGCACCAACCAGCGCGACAACGCCCAGGCCTGTTGCGCCGATCACAACGCGCAAGAAGCGTTTGAACATTGCAAAGCACAAGTCAAAAAAGAAGGCTTGGCGGGCGTGGGCGGTGTGCGCGTCAACAAAGCGGGCTGCTTGGATCGCTGCGCGGCAGGGCCGGTAGCGGTGGTTTATCCCGAAGCCGTTTGGTACAGCTTTGTGGACAAGGCCGATTTGGATGAAATCGTGCACTCGCATCTCAAAAACGGCCAAATCGTCGAGCGCTTGCTTGTGCCCGCACACGTAGGACGTTGAGCATGAACGCGCACACCGAAAAACTCATCCTGCAAGGCGAAGCCGGCGCCATTGAAGCCCTGCGCGACGAGCCCTCGGGCAGCGCCAAAGGCGTGGCGGTGGTCGCTCATCCTCATCCGCTGTTTGGCGGCACCATGGACAACAAAGTGGTGCAAACCTTGGCGCGCGCATTTGTGCAATGCGGCTGGACGGTGGTGCGTTTTAATTTCCGTGGCGTGGGCGCTTCAGCGGGCGAACACGATGCGGGCGCGGGCGAGGCCCGTGATTTGTTGCGCGTGATCGAACAAGTTGCACCTCACGGCCCCTTGGCCTTGGCCGGATTTTCTTTTGGATCGTTTGTGGCCAGCCATGCCTTGGTCGCTGTTTGGCCGGGTCGAGAGATTGAAAAAATTGTTTTTGTGGGAACCGCCACGCAGCGTTTTCAAGTCGCCCCGATTGCGGCTCCTTTGCACGAAAAAACCTGTGTCATCCACGGCGAACAAGATGACACCGTGTCGCTCGCGTCCGTGATGGATTGGGCGCGCCCGCAATCGTTGCCTGTGACGGTGGTGCCTGGAGGCGGGCACTTCTTTCATGGACAATTGCCGCTTCTCAAAAGCTTGGTCGTTCGCCACTTGATGGCGTGAGCTGGATTTCTTTTTTCTGGATGGTTTTATGTTGCGAGTTTTGCGTGCCGCTTGTGTGGCCTTGTTGGGGTGGGTTGTGGGCGCAGCTGGCGCGTGGGCACAAGTGCCCCAGCCTCCAGAAATTGCAGCCCGCGCTTATTTGTTGATTGACGTCACCGCGCAGCAAGTGCTGGCCGAAATGGATGCAGACAAGCCGGTCGAGCCGGCTTCGTTGACCAAATTGATGTCGGCCTACTTGGTGTTTGATGCGCTCAAAAACAAAAAAATCACCTTGCAACAAACCTTCAGCGTGAGCGAGCGCGCTTGGAAAATGCCTGGATCGCGCATGTTCATCGACCCCAAAATGAAAGTGCCGGTCGAAGACCTCATCAAAGGCGTGGTCGTGCAATCGGGCAATGACGCCACCATGGCCTTGGCCGAGGGCGTGGGCGGCACCGCCGAGCATTTCGTCGAAATGATGAATGCCCAAGCCAAAGTGTTGGGCATGAAATCCACCCACTTCACCAACCCCGACGGATTGACCGAACCAGGCCACATCACCACCGCGCGCGATTTGGGAATTTTGGCCTCACGTTTGATGCAAGATTTCCCCGAATACGTGGGCTATTACGCGCTGAAAAAGTACCGTTATCCGGGCACGCCGGCATCTAACGAGAACAACCGCAACCTGTTGCTGCAACGCGACCCCAGCGTGGACGGTCTCAAAACCGGGCACACCGATGCCGCGGGCTTTTGCCTGATTGCCACCGCCAAGCGCGATGCCCCTGGTGTGGGATCGCGACGCCTGCTCTCCATCGTTTTGGGCACAGCCAGCGAAAACGCCCGGGCGACGGAGTCGCAAAAGCTGCTGAATTGGGGCTACAGCGCATTCGATGCCATCAAGTTGTTCGAGGCCAATCAAGCCGTGGTTGCGCCCAATGTTTGGAAGGGCAGCGCCACCAGCGTTAAATTGGGACGTCCTCAGCCCATCATCGTGGCTGTGCCTGCGGGTTCGGCCTCGCGCCTGCAAACCCAGGCAGCGCGCCCCGAGCCCATCGTCGCGCCTTTGACGCGCGGGCAAAGCTTGGGCGTGCTCAAAGTCACGCTGGATAAAAAAACTGTGGCTGAAGTTCCGCTGCAAGTTCTGGAGTCGGTGGATCAAGCCAGCTTCATCGTGCGCGCTTGGGACAGCGTGCGTTTGTGGGTCAAATAAGACGATTTTTGAGGTGAAAACGCCTCAAATTGCCCGCATCCAACAATCCTGATACACTAGAAGGCTTTTCGGAATTTCCGAAGGGATTCACGTTTTCTTTTTTCATCCAGCGTTTTATTCGTAAAACGTAAACGTTTAGGGACGTTTTTCAATGCCAACCATTAACCAATTGGTGCGTCAGGGGCGCCAGGTCGAAGTGACCAAATCCAAAAGCCCCGCGATGCAAAACTCTCCACAGCGCCGTGGCGTGTGCACTCGCGTGTACACCACGACGCCTAAAAAACCTAACTCCGCTTTGCGTAAAGTGGCCAAAG
>CAIYFE010000014.1 GCA_903925445.1 uncultured Burkholderiales bacterium
CCCCCATTTTGGGATTGACGGACAACGTCAATCCGCTCGATTTGGATCGCTTCACCGCGGCTGGCGTGAGCGCGTTGGTGCTCAAACCGTTTGACCCCGTCAAGCTGTGTCAGCAGGTGGAGTTTTTGGTCAAAGCGAAAAAATCTTCCCAGGATTCATGATGTTGTGCGGATCAAGGGCTTGCTTGATGGTGCGCATCATTTGAACCGCTCCGGCGCCTGCTTCGTCCAATAAGAACCCCATTTTGTGCAAGCCCATGCCGTGCTCACCGGTGCACGTGCCGCCCAAGCTCAGGGCGCGCGCGACCAATTGGTGGTTGAGCATTTCAGCGGTAGCGAACTCGGTGGAGTTGTTGGGATCGATCAAGTAGCCAAAGTGAAAATTGCCATCGCCCACGTGACCCACAAGGAAGTAAGGCAAGCCGGTCGCATCGGCCTCGGCCACGGAGTCCAGCAGGCAATCGGCCAAGCGGCTGATGGGCACACAAGTGTCGGTGCTGATGGCGCGGCATCCGGGCTTGCTTTGGATGGCGGCAAAGTAAGCGTTGTGACGCGCGGTCCACAAGCGGGTGCGTTCTTCGGGCGTGGTTGCCCATTCAAAGGATTGCCCACCAAACTCGGTGGCAATGTCTTGCACGGTTTCGGCTTGTTCTTTCACGCCGGCGGGGGAGCCGTGAAACTCCATCAGCAACATGGGCGACTCGGTCAGCCCCAGCTTGGCGTAGGCATTGACCATGCGAACGGTGTTGCTGTCGATCAATTCCACCCGCGCAATGGGCACGCCCATTTGAATGATGGCGATCGTTGTGCGCACCGCCGCTTCGATGCTGGGGAAAGAGCAAATCGCGGCCGAGACGGCTTCGGGCAAAGGGTAGAGCTTGAGCGTGATTTCGGTGATCACGCCCAGCGTGCCTTCGCTGCCCACCATCAAACGTGTGAGGTCATAGCCAGCGCTGGATTTTTTGGCGCGCGTGCCCGTGCGGATGACTTCGCCGCTGGCCGTCACAACTTCTAGCGCCAAGACGTTTTCACGCATCGTGCCGTAGCGCACGGCGTTGGTTCCGCTGGCTCGGGTGGCGCTCATGCCGCCAATGGAGGCATCGGCACCAGGATCGATGGGGAAAAACAAGCCCGTGCTTTTGATTTCTTCATTGAGTTGTTTGCGCGTGACGCCGGGCTGCACGGTCACGGTCAAATCGTCGGCGTTGATGGACAAGATGCGGTTCATGCGACTGACGTCAATGCTGATACCGCCTTGCACCGCCAGCAAATGGCCTTCCAGCGAGGAGCCCACGCCAAAGGGAATGACCGGAACTTGGTACTGCGCAGCCAAGGCCACGGCATCGGCCACGTCTTGGGTTTTTTCGGCGAACACAACGGCGGCGGGAGGCGGCACGGTGGTGAAGGCCGATTCATCGCGCCCGTGTTGTTCGCGAATGACCAAGGCGGTCGAGCAGTTGTTGCCAAAGCGTTGTTGCAAAGCCTGGATCAAGGCTTGAGGCACATCGCGTTGGGCAACGTGAAACGGGGCGGTGGTTGGGGCGTTCATGGGGTGTCTCCAAATTTGCTTCAAATTCTAAGGACTTGCCATGCCCATGCCCGCTGCGGGGGCGACAGCGGGCGATGGCGCAATAATTGGCGTTTTGGTTGAGGACTTTCAGCATGGGCAATCGACTCACACAAATCGCCACGCGCACGGGTGACGCAGGCACCACAGGATTGGGCAACAACCAGCGCGTGTCCAAAAACAGTTTGCGCGTTCATGCGATGGGCGACATTGACGAGCTCAACTCGCACATCGGGGTTTTGCTGTGCGAAGACATGCCCGATGGCGTGCGCCAATTGTTGGTTGAAATCCAGCACCAACTCTTTAACCTGGGCGGTGAGTTGTCCATTCCGGGGTTTGAATTGCTCAAGGCCGAAGCCGTGTTGGCCTTGGACGACGCCTTGGCGCATTACAACGAACAACTGCCTAGGCTAGAAGAATTCATTCTTCCCGCGGGCAAGCGCTCGGCGAGCCTCGCGCACGTTTGCCGCACGGTTGCGCGTCGCGCCGAACGCGCGTTGGTGGCCTTGGGCAATGAAGAGGCCATTCAAGAAGGCCCGCGCCAATACCTCAACCGATTGAGCGACCTGATGTTTGTGCTCGCTCGCGTGCTCAACCGCATGGACGGCGGCGACGATGTTTATTGGAAAAGCGAGCGCATGAACAAGTCAGCCGGTTGAACTTGTCACCCTTGCGTCAGATCGGGAACATCCTCTAGCAGACCCCGTGCTCGCGCTGATACCCTTGGGCAATGACCAAGTCTGCTTTTATTCCTCAAATTCGCTTGTATCAAAACTGGCTGCGTGACAAGCGGGGCTTGAACTTTGATTCGTATGACGCCTTGTGGCGCTGGTCCACCACCGAGCTGGATGCGTTTTGGCAAAGCATTTGGGACTACTTCGAGCTCCAATCGCCCACGCCACACCAAGCGGCCTTGGTGAAAAACGTCATGCCTGGCGCGCAATGGTTTGTGGGTGCGCAAGTCAATTACGCGCAGCAAGTCTTTCGTCACGTCAAGGCGGCCGAGGCGGCGGGTTTCATGGCGATGATCAGCGAAAACGAAATAGGCCAGCACCGTGAAATTTCTTGGCCGCAGCTGCGCCGCCAAGTTGCGTCGCTGGCTTTGCACTTGCAAGCGCAAGGCGTCCAACCGGGCGACCGTGTGGCCGCGTATTTGCCCAATATTCCTGAAGCTGCCATTGCATTTTTGGCAACCGCCAGCATTGGGGCGGTGTGGAGCATTTGTGCGCCCGACATGGGCACCCACGCGGTGTTGGATCGGTTCAAACAAATCGAGCCCAAAGTTTTGATTGCTTGCGATGGTGTGCGCTACGCCGGCAAAGACCACGACCGCGTGCAAGTGGTGCAAGACATGCGCGCTGCGCTGCCCACGCTGGAGCACGTCATCATGCATCGCAATTTGAATGAGCAGGCCGACTTGCACGGCTGCACCGACTTTGCCAGCACCTTGTCGGGTGAAGGTCAGGCGGTCGATGCCTTTGAGCCCTTGTGGTTGCCGTTTGATCATCCGCTGTGGATTGTTTACTCCAGCGGTACAACGGGCTTGCCTAAACCCATTGTTCACGGACACGGCGGAACGGTGGTGGTGGCCTTGGCCTTGAAAATCTTGCACAACGACATCGGATGCAGCTACGCCGACAACAGCTGGGGCGAGCGCTACCACTGGTACAGCTCCACCGGTTGGGTGATGTGGAATGCACAAATCAGCGGCTTGCTCAATGGCACAACGTGCGTCATTTATGACGGCAATCCTGGCGGCACAAAAGACAACCCCGACTGGACAACCTTGTGGCGATTTGCGGCGCGCAACGGCGTCACGTTCTTTGGCGCGGGCGCTGCGTTTTTTGCCAACTGTTTCAAAGCCGGCGTGGACCTGAGCACCTTGCCCGAGTTGCGCAGCGTGCGCGCCTTGGGCACCACAGGTTCGCCCTTGAGTGAAGATGCGCAACGCTGGGGCAATGCGCAATTCAAAGCCCTCAAGCCGCAAGCGCCTGAAATGTGGTGGTGCAACATATCGGGCGGTACGGACTTTGCCGGCGCATTCATTGGTGGCAACCGAGAATTGCCTCAAGTCGTGGGTGAAATGCAATGCCGCTTGCTCGGTTGCGCCGTCGAAGCTTGGAACGAGCAAGGCCAGCCCGTGGATGGCGAGGTGGGCGAGTTGGTGTGCGCGCAACCCATTCCGTCCATGCCGCTTTACTTTTGGGGCGACAAGCAAAACGCCCGCTATCTTTCCAGCTACTTTGACATGTATCCCGCAGGGCATGGTCGATGGCCCGGCGGTGGCGACGGCACGCCCGATATGGGCGGCGTGTGGCGGCATGGCGACTGGCTCAAAATCAACCCCAGTGGCTCGTGTGTGATTTATGGGCGCAGCGATGCCACCATCAACCGCCACGGCTTGCGCATGGGCACCAGCGAGTTGTACAGCGCCGTCGAAGCCTTGCCCGAAGTGCTCGACAGCATGGTGGTCGATTTGGAGTATTTAGGCCGCGAAAGCTACATGCCCTTGTTTGTCGTTTTGCGCGAAGGTTTGACCTTGGATGACGCCTTGAAAGTCAAGCTCAACAACGCCATCAAGGTTGCCTTGAGCCCGCGTTTTGTGCCCAACGATATTTTTCAAGTGGCCGAAATTCCTCGCACCCTGTCTGGCAAAAAACAAGAGTTGCCCATCAAAAAATTGTTGCTGGGCCAGCCCATTGAAAAAGTGGTGAACAAAGACGCCATGGCCAACCCTGCCTGCTTGGATTGGTACGTGGCTTTTGCCAACAGCAGACATTGATTTTTAATTTTCTAGGAGCGCATTCATGGCACAAGCCAAATTCAACTGGCAAGACCCTTTTTTGCTGGATTTGCAACTCACCGATGACGAGCGCATGGTGCGCGAAGCCGCCGCTGCCTACTGCCAAGACAAATTGGCACCGCGTGTGCTTCAAGCGTTTCGCAACGAAAAAACCGATGCCGCCATCTTTCGCGAAATGGGTGAGCTGGGTCTGCTCGGCCCCACCATTGCGCCCGAGTACGGCGGCCCAGGATTGAATTACGTTGCCTACGGGCTCATTGCCCGAGAGGTAGAACGCGTGGACTCGGGTTATCGCTCCATGATGAGCGTGCAATCGTCCTTGGTCATGGTGCCCATCAACGAATTTGGCACCGAAGCCCAAAAACAAAAATACCTGCCCAAACTCGCCAGTGGCGAATGGATTGGCTGCTTTGGCCTGACCGAACCCGACCACGGTTCAGACCCTGCCAGCATGGCCACACGGGCGCAAAAGGTGGACGGCGGTTACTTGCTCAAAGGCAACAAGATGTGGATTTCCAACAGCCCCATCGCCGATGTCTTTGTGGTCTGGGCCAAAGAGGTGAGCACAGGCGGACAAGTGGGCCCGATTCGCGGCTTTGTGCTGGAAAAAGGCATGAAAGGCTTGAGCGCACCCGCCATTCACGGCAAGGTGGGCTTGCGCGCGTCCATCACGGGCGAGATCGTCATGGACGGTGTGTTCGTGCCCGAAGAAAACGCCTTTCCCGAAGTGCAAGGCTTGAAAGGCCCGTTCACATGCTTGAACAGCGCGCGGTATGGCATTGCATGGGGCGCGTTGGGCGCAGCCGAAGATTGTTGGATGCGCGCAAGGCAATACACCTTGGATCGTCAACAGTTTGGTCGCCCGTTGGCTGCCAATCAACTCATTCAAAAGAAGTTGGCCGATATGCAAACCGAAATTGCATTGGGCTTGCAAGGCTGCTTGCGACTCGGTCGCATGAAAGACGAAGGCACGGCCAGCGTTGAAATCACGTCCATCTTGAAGCGCAACAACTGCGGCAAGGCCTTGGACATCGCACGCATGGCGCGCGACATGATGGGCGGCAACGGCATCAGCGATGAGTTTGGCGTGGCGCGCCATTTGGTCAATTTGGAGGTGGTCAACACCTACGAAGGCACACATGACATCCACGCTTTGATTTTGGGTCGCGCGCAAACAGGCATCGCGGCTTTTTCAAATTAACTCGACGCAGGAGTGACGCGATGACACAAAGCAACATCAATCGACGTGCCAGCTTACAAGGCATAGCGGGCATATTGGCCAGTTTGTCGGCGCCTGCGTGGATCAGCAGCGCCGCCTTGGCGCAAGATAAATTTCCAAACAAACCCATCACCTTGATTGCACCTTGGACGCCGGCGGGCCCCAGCGATGCTGTTTTGCGCGCGTTTGCTGAAAGCGCAGGCCGCTTGTTGGGCGTGTCCATGGTGGTCGAAAACAAACCCGGCGCGGGCGGCATTTTGGGTGCTTCGGCCATGGTGGGCGCAAAGCCCGATGGCTACTTGCTCACCCAATTACCATTGGGCATTTACCGCATTCCGCACATGCAAAAAACCAACTTTGATCCGCTCAAAGACATCACACACATCAGCTGTTTGACGGGCTACACGTTTTGCATCGCTTGCGCTTTGGATGCGCCGTTCAAAACCCTCAAAGAAATGGTGGCCTACGCCAAAGCCAATCCAGGCAAGTTGGAATACGGACACACAGGAACGGGAACCACACCGCATTTGGCGATGGAAGACTTCAGTCAAAAAGCGGGCATTGAACTCAATCCGGTGCCCTTCAAAGGCGCTGCAGAAATTTTGCAGTCCATCTTGGGCGGCCATATTCGTGTTGCCAGCAGCACCTCAGAAATCATTCCTTTGGTCAAAGAAGGCAAGCTGCGCCTGCTCTCAACCTTGGGCAGCAAACGAACCAAAGCATTCCCAGAGGTGCCCACCGTCAAAGAAAGCGGCTGGGACACGATTTCTGAATCGCCATTTGGCATTGGTGGCCCCAAAGGCATGGATCCGGTGATCGTCAAACTTTTGGACGCCACGTTCAAAAAGACCTTGGAAGATCCCAAAGTGATTGAAACATTGGACAGGTACTATCAGCCCACCATCTACATGAACAGCGCTGATTACACCCAATACGCCGCACGTACGTTTGAAGCAGAACGCGCCACAGTCGAGCGTTTGGGGTTGGCCAAAAAAACATAAATGCAAAGACGAGATTTCAATCTCTGGCTGCAACGCAGTGCCCTGGCCATCGCGCTGACGCCTTGGACGAAAGCTTTGGCCGAACCCGGTAATGCCAACGTTTCGTGGAAAAACAATCCGTTCACATTAGGTGTTGCCAGTGGATGCCCGCGCAGCGACTCGTTGGTGTTTTGGACACGCTTGCTTTTCAGCGATGAAGACCAAGGCAAATCGATGCACACGCAGCGTGTCAAATTGGAAGTGTTTGCAGACGAGGCCTTGAAGCGACGCGTTCATACCCAAGAGCTGTTGACCGATGCGGCGCGTGCGCACAGCGTTCATGCGCAGATCAAGCGCTTGATGCCGAGCACAGATTATTGGTACCGCTTCACGCAAGCCGATGCCAGCAGCACAGTGGGACATGCCCGCACAGCACCGACGCGCACAGCACAAGTACAGCAGTTGAAATTGGCCTTGACCTCTTGCCAAAACTTTGAACATGGCTTGTTTGTGGCGCATCAAGAAATCGCCAAAGAGTCATTGGATTTTGTTTTGTTTTTGGGTGACTACATTTATGAAAGCAACAGCTCGCAAATCTTGACGCGCAAGCACAGCAACGAAGAACCCAAAACTCTGGCGCAATACCGTGCGCGGTATGAACAATACAAATCGGACCCGCTCTTGCAGGCGTCGCACGCCGCCCATGCTTGGATCTTGATGTGGGACGACCACGAAGTGGTCAACGATTACGCCAACGATCAAGACCGCAACTACACCGACCCAAAAACCTTTTTGCAACGTCGCGCAGCCGCGTATCAAGCGTATTTTGAACATCAACCCGTGTGGATCGCCCCAAATGCAAATCGGCCAGAGTCCATGCATTTGTATGACCAGTTCAGCTGGGGGCAGTTGGCAGATATTTGGACGCTCGATTGCCGCCAGTACCGCAGCGCGCAAGCTTGTCGAGACCCATTGCGCGGCGGAGGACGCATGGTCACCCAATGTGCCGAGTTGGATGACCCCCATCGAACCATGTTGGGCTGGGAGCAAGAGCGCTGGTTGAACCAAACCTTGCGTGCCAGCAAGGCCACTTGGAAGTTGATCTCTCAAGCCACCCAAATCAGCTCAACCAGCGTTCCTGCGCCGGTTGGAAAAGCGTATTGGAACGACGCTTGGGACGGTTACCCACAAGCGCGCAAACGCCTGTTGCAAACAGTGGTTGATGCCAAACTAAAAAACGTGGTGACCCTGGGTGGCGACGTTCACATGAACGTGGCCGCAAGCCTGCGTCAAGAGCCCAACAACCCCGACTCACCCGCCGTTGCCAGTGAGTTTGTTGGAACATCGATCACCTCGCGTGGAATGGGTGAAAAAGCCTTGGCGACCATTCGCAGCACCAACTCGGACATTGAGTTTGCGCGCTCGGATGAACGCGGCTACAGCGTGATCACCGTCACACCGGAAGGGGTGCGATGCGATTTCAAAACCACGGCATTTCCTGCGGGAAGTGAAAACGCGTTCAAAACGCAGGCAAGTTTTGTGGTCAAACGCAATCAAGTGGGGCCGCAACCCTTGTGATGCTTAAGGTTGAGCCAAGCTGATTTTTCTGATGCGAGCGTGTCCAACGGCCGTTTCGGTGAAATAGAGGTTGTCATGCTTATCGATCGCCATTCCCCAAGGGCCATAAATCAGCAGGGTTGTGGCCGAGCCGTCTCCTGCGGGGGCAACAATGCTGCCCACACCTGCGAATGTGGTGACATGTCCATCCACAGAAATTTTACGAATGACAAAATTCTTGTAATCGCAAACATATAAATTTCCAAGCGAGTCAAATGCGAGGCCGCGTGGTTCATAAAACTGCGCTTCCAAGCGAGTGCCATTGGCATTGCCTTGTGTTCCGGTGCCGGCAAAAACAGAAACTTGTCCGTTGGTGCTGATTTTGCGAATTTGATTGTTCATGGCATCGCTGACGTACAAATTTCCGAGTGCATCGATCGCGATATTGCTAGGTCCATTAAAACTCGCCATAAGGGCGTTGCCGTTACCGTTGTCGGAGCCCATGAGACCTGAACCTGCAACGGTTGAAACGTCTAAGTTAGTCGTGATTTTTCTGATTCGCTGTCCTCCATTTTCGGCCACATACAAATTGCCTTGCTTATCAAAAGCAAGTCCGTAGGGGTCGTTAAATTTTGCGTTTGCGATTGGACCATCGACATAGCCTGGGTAGTAGTCGGTGATCGGTTTAAATGAGCTGACCATGCCATTGCTGGTGATTGTGCGAATTTGGTTATTGCCGGAATCGGCCACATAAATGACGCCGTTGGCGTTGACTGCCAGGCCAAAAGGGCTATAAAAAGCCGCTGATGTTGTCAGGCCGTCTAATAAGTCTGCCGTCCCGTTGCCGTAGGTCTGTAACAGTGTTCCGTTTTGCGGATCAATCACTTTGATGTATTGCCCATTGCTTTCCGAAAGGTATAAAAGTCCATTGTTGTCGGTAGCCAGACTCGTGGGAAAGTTCAAAGACTGGCTGTACACGGTTTCAACAAAATAGGTTTTTTCTACAGCTGAAGGATTGGCCAGCGCGTGTGATTCTGAATCCATTGCAGCGTTGATTTCACTGGAGCCACCGCTGCAAGCGGTGAGTACAAAAGCACCCACAAGACTGAAGACAAAGGACTTGGCCAAAGACCAACGGAATGATTGGGGCGCAACTGGTTTCATGACACGAAGGCATGCCACACCGACTAACTAGCTTGGGATCAGACCCGAATACTGAAGCGTAAATGTGGCAAAAAATATAAAAAGGAAACCGAGTCTAGTACTTTGGAGCTAAAACTAATCAAAAAAATAAATTATGAGTTCTATTGAAAAAACCTATCGAAAGAGCGCTTTGAATTCAGGGCGTAAAAGAATCAACGCAGTCCGTGATCAGCGCATCGGTGCCTAAGAGCGCCAGACGTTGCGCATCTTGTGCGTGATTGACGGTATAGCTCAAACACTTCAATTGGGCTTGTTTGGCCAAGTTGACGCGTTCTGCCGTCCAAATTTGGTGGTTGCAAACCAGCGCGACACAACCGAGTTCTCGCGTCAAGTTGAACACCTCGTCGTGCCAAACGTCGACAAGCAAGCCTCTGGGCAAGGCTGGCGCGGTTGCTTTGGCGCCTTCTAGCGATTCGGTTTTGAACGAGGTCAGCAACGGGGGTGTGGCCTGATGTTTCCAAAGTTGTTTGGCGAGTTCGGCAACGCACTCGCCAGTGCGCCGTTCAAGGCCCGTGCTTGGTTTTATCTCGATGTTCAAAAAAAAGCCATGCTGCAAGCAAAAATTGGCAATGTCTTGCAGCAAGGGCAAGGGTTCGTGCGCGTATTGGGGCGAATGCCAACTGCCCGCATCCAGCGATTGAAGATCTTCCCACGGGCGAAGGCCTGCAATGCCTTGACCGTTGGTGGTGCGATCAAGGGTTTCGTCGTGGAGCAAGAACACCTTCTCGTCTGCACTGAGCTTGGCGTCGCATTCGAACATGCGGTAGCCGTGCTTCGCGCCTAGTTTGAAGGCGGCTAAGGTGTTTTCGGGGGCGAGTTTGCCTGCGCCTCGGTGGGCAATCCACTGGGGGTAGTGCCAAGCTGTTGTCATGTGTCAGGTGTCTAAGCGTTTTTGGGTTTGGGCATCGAACCAATGCACTTTGTCGGGTCGTGCAGCCACGTGAATGGTTGAACCCAGCGCCGGGGGCGCCACAGATTCTTCGGTGCGAAGCGTGACCCCTTCATCCCCGATGCGCAGATAAATCAGACGCTCTGCGCCCAACATTTCAAGCGCTTCAACCTGCGCGACCCAACCCTGCGCTGCGCTTGAAATGCTCAAGTGTTCAGGGCGAATGCCTAAGATTTTTCCGGGCAATACGCCAGGCGCGCGGTGCAGCAAATTCATGGGCGGTGAGCCAATGAAGCTGGCCACAAAAGTGCTGGCCGGACGGTTGTAGACCTCTTCGGGCGAGCCAAATTGCTCCATGACGCCGGCGTTCATGACCATCATGCGTTGCGCCAGAGTCATGGCTTCCACCTGGTCGTGGGTGACAAACAAGGATGTGATGCCCAGTTCACGATGCAGCTTTTGAATTTCAAGCCGTGTTTGTGCGCGCAACTTGGCATCCAAATTGGACAAAGGTTCGTCAAACAAAAACACCTGGGGCTGACGCACGATGGCGCGTCCCATCGCCACCCGTTGACGTTGGCCGCCCGATAACTCTCGCGGCTTGCGTTGCATCAAATGCGAGAGTTCCAAAATTTTGGCGGCCTTGTCGACGCGTTGGGCAATTTCAGCCGCTGGCATTTTGGCAATCTTCAAGCCGTAGGCCATGTTGTCAAACACGCTCATGTGGGGGTACAGCGCGTAGTTTTGAAACACCATCGCAATGTCGCGCTCGGCAGGTTCGAGTTGGTTGACCTCGCGCGCGCCAATGCGAATCGAGCCTTGCGTGACGTCTTCCAGGCCTGCAACCATGCGCAACAAGGTGGATTTGCCGCAAC
>CAIYFE010000015.1 GCA_903925445.1 uncultured Burkholderiales bacterium
CCGGTTTTGTGCGCGTCTTCGATTTCTTTTTCATAGAAAGCGACCAGTTCTTTTTTGCTCATGAACATGCTGTCGATGACTTCGCGGTCGAGCAAGGAAACCTTGGGTTTCAAGATGATGGTTTTGCCGCTCTTGGTGATCAGCTCCATCTTGACTTCGCGCGCTTTGTCCAGCGTGAGCGATTTTTCGCCGTGGTAGAAGTCGCCTGCATGCATGTGCGAGACGTGCGAGCGCGAGGCTTGGCTCCACTCGGCCATGCTGTGTGGGTTTTTGCGTGCGTATTCTTTGACGGCGCGGGGGGCGCGGCGATCGGAGTTGCCTTCACGCAGCACGGGGTTGACGGCAGAGCCGGTGCATTTGGCGTAGCGCGCACGGAGGGCTTTTTCTTCGTCGGTTTTGGGAGACTCGGGATAGTCAGGAATGTTGTAGCCCTTGGACTGCAATTCCTTGATGGCGCTGACCAACTGGGCCACCGAGGCGCTGATGTTGGGCAATTTGATGATGTTGGCTTCGGGCTTCAAAGTCAGCTTGCCCAGCTCGGCCAGATTGTTGGGAACCTTTTGCTCGTCGCTCAGGTACTCAGGGAATTCGCCCAAGATGCGGGCAGCCACCGAAATATCGCTGGGCACCACATCGATGTTGGCTTGGGCAGCAAACGCTTTGACCAACGGCAAAAATGCAGCCGTGGCCAGCATGGGCGCTTCATCGGTGAGGGTGTAAATGATTTTGGTTGGATCAGCGGCCATGTTTGTCTTCTCTCTGGTCTGTATGGATAGGTTGGAACGAAGTCGGGTTGGCTTGTGACCAGCCCAGCCCTCTATTTTGACATTTTCATCCCTGCGCAAAAATTACAAACCGCATCAACCCAAGCCGCCGCTGCGCAAAACCCGTTGATTGCAGGCTTTTAGGAGTACATCCGGACGGGGTGACCACAGCGTCAAGCGCTCTTTGGCGCGGGTGATGCCTGTATAAATAAGTTCACGTGTCAGCACGGGCGCGTCTTGTTGGGGAAGTACCAGCAGAACATGCCGGAATTCGGAGCCCTGAGATTTGTGCACCGTCATGGCAAACACCGTGTCCACGTGGTCAAGCCTTGAGGGGTTGATCCAGCGGACTTTTGCCTCGGCTGTCGCAAACGCTACACGCAGCACGCCGTCGTGCGCGGGCAGGCAAATGCCAATGTCCCCATTCATCAAGTCGAGCGCGTAATTGTTGCGAGTGACCATGACGGGGCGCCCCACGTACCAAGGGCTGCCACCCAATCCCAACGCGTGTTCGATCTGGGCGTTGAGTTGGGTCACGCCCAGCGATCCGTCGCGCAAAGCGCACAGCACGCAAAACTCGCTCAAGCTTTCTAGCAGCGCCAAGGCTTGGTCGTCGCCACACGCCTTGCCGCCTAGGTGCGGTTGAAGCTGAGACAACCAAGTTTGCCAAGCTTGGCGCACACCTTGGGCAAAGCGGGCATCGTTGGCCTGCGTGGCACTCCAGCGCGTGACGTTGTGCGAGGCAGACAGGAAGCCTTCTGGCGCGTCACGCCAAAGCGCTTGCACGGCTTGGGTGTTGTCATCGGCGTTGACGGTTTGAGCCCATTGGCCGATGCCGCTTTGGGCATCAAAGCGGTGACTGTGCGTGAGCGTGACGGTTTGCTGCGCAAGCAGCGAACCGGTGCACAGCTGGGACATGACCGCGCCTGCCTCGACCGATGCCAGCTGGTCTTTGTCGCCGAGCAAAATCAATCGAGCGTTGTCATCGACCGCTTGCATGAGCCGCGCCATCATTTCTAAATCGATCATCGAGGCTTCGTCGATCACCACCACATCGCTGGCCAGGTGTTGCTTGTCGTGAATACCGTGCAAGAGTCGATGCAAGGTTTGTGCTTGCGTCGGAATGCTTTGTTGCACGGCTTGGGGCATGCGGGTCAGCGCTTTTTGAATCGATTCGCTCAGGCGCGCAGCGGCCTTGCCGGTTGGCGCTGCCAAATGAATGCGCAGGGTTTGTTGCGTGGCTTGTGCCTGACTCACCAACAACGCCAACAAACGCACCACCGTGGTCGTTTTGCCTGTTCCCGGACCGCCGGTGATGAGCGCCATGCGCTGCGTGGCAGCGACTTCGCAAGCTTTGCGCTGCATGTCGTTCGCCTTGGCATCGGGAAACAACGCGTCGAGTTGCGCTTGAAGGTCAGGGGCTTTTTCAGGCGGATGCGCAAGCCGCTGTTGAATGCTGTGTCGAATTTGCTGCTCTGCTGTCCAAGCGCGGCGCAAGTAAAGCAAGCCCTGTGGATGCGCTGCGCTGGTGTGCAAGATGAGTGGGCTGTTGTCGCCCACCGCCCAAGGCAGCGTACTGGCGGCTTGATGGAGTGCTTGGGGTAGGTGTTGAACGTGCTCCGTTGTCCAACCCAGCAGTTGTTCGGGCTGGGATTGCAGGTGCGCCAAGTCCAAGCAGGCGTGCCCCCGAGTCCATTGGTGGCTCGTCAAAGCAGCCAGCCACAAATGGCGTGCGTCGTCGCTGGCGATTTGTTGGTTCAAAAAACTGGCGAAGGCGCGATCCAAGCTGCTCAAAGGTGTTGGCGTGCCATCCAAAACAGCGTTGGTTTGCGCGCCGGGGAGCAAGTGTTGCAAGGTTTTCATGCGTGCATGCCTTCAAATGCAGCGTCCAGCGTTTCGATCAAAACTTGGGGTGGACGCATGGCATGAATGCCCGCGCCAGGCGTCTCAATGCCGCGCAAGAACATATAAATTGCCCCACCGATGTGTTGTTCGTAGTTGTAGTTGGGCAAACGAATTTTGAGCAAGCGATGCAGTGCCAAGGTGTAGAGCACGTATTGCACCTCGTAGCGTTTTTCGAGCACGGCGGCTTGCAGTTGGGCAGGCGTGTAGTCAGGCAGTTTGTTCGATTTGTAATCCACCACCCAGTAGCGTCCCTCGTGGTGCACGACCAAATCCATGAAACCCGTCAACATCCCGTTGAGCACACGCGCTTGCAAAGCGGGGCGAGGCGTGTTGGGCAACACATGGGCTTGGATCCATTGATCGATGCGCTGCGCTGACAACTGATGCGCCTCAAAATTGAACTCCATCTCAGGCCACAGCTGCTCGCGCGCCAACCAGCCCAAGGTCAAATCTTTGCTGTGCGCAGCAAGTGGCAGCGGCGTTCGAGTGATGACTTTGACCCACGCATCCACTTGCTGCACCTGTGCAGCTTGAAGTTGCATCCACTGCGCTTTGCGCGCTAACAGGTCGAGCCATTCTTGTTGCAGCCATTCAGGCGTGGCCTCTTGGGCGGCTGGCCAGCCGTGCAGCGATTGCCATTCCAACAAGTCGTGCAGCAAGGTGCCGTAGCGCGCGCCGGCTGGAAAACTTTGCCAAGGATTGGCCGTAGCTAAGGTGTCTTGGGTTGCTTCAACGGCACGCGCATCGGTGAGGGCGTCGTCCAACCGATCTTCTTGAGAAGATTCTGAAATCAAGCCACGTGTCAGCGTGCTAAAGCTGGCGGTCCACCAATGGCTCAGATGGTTGCGTTGGGTGAAGCGAGCGGCTTGCGGCGTGATTTGCGCAGAGGTCGATTCATAAACCACCCCTTGGAGGGCAGGCAGCGTTGCCACCGCGATGTCTGAACAAGTGCCCCACGTGCTCATCAGTTGGGTGTGCAAGTCTCCGCGCGCTTGGCGCTTGAGCAGTTTTGAGAGCGCGCTGAGTTTGAGGTCTTTGTTGAGGTCAAACTTGGTCTCCGCCACACCCAGCCACAGCGCGCGTTGCGCCCGAGTCAAAGCCACATAGAGCAGGCGCATGTCTTCGTCCACCGACGCGGTGGTGTCGCTGTCGTCTTGCGCTTCGTCCTCAAAGGCAATGGATTTGCTGGAAGTCTCGTAACGAAAGCTGCCAGCAAACGGCACAAACACCAAGGGATATTGCAAGCCTTTGCTCTTGTGATAGGTGATGATTTGCACACACTGCGCATCGGTTTCGAGTCGCACTTTTTGCGCATCGCTGTCTTGCGTGGGCTGCTGAATTTGGTTTTCTAAGAAGCGCACCAGGCCTTGTGAGCCTTGCAAACCCTGTGCCGCGTGTTGCAGCAATTCGCCCAAGTGCAGCAAATTGCTCAAGCGGCGTTCACCGTCTGCGCCGCTGAGCAGGCGTTGCGCCACGCTGGCGCCTAAAACCGGCGTGTGCATGAAAGCATGCAACAAGGGCAGCACGCCGCGCTGAAGCCACAAAACATGCCAGCGGTGGAATTGCTCCACCCATTGTTCCCACAAAGCCTCGTCATGGATCAGAGCTTGCAATTCTTCAAGTTCCAAACACCACAAGCTGCTTGTCATGGCGGCTCGAACATCGGGCAATTGGTTGGGCGACGCGCAGGCCTTGAGCAAGCGCCAAAGATCCAGCGCCTCGAGGGACGCATACACACTGCTGCGATCTGACAAGTAGACGCTTGGAATTTTTCGCGCACGCAACGCTGCTTGCATTGCGTCGGCTTGTTTTTGCCCTCTGACCAACACGGCCATGTCGCCCGGATGGGCGCTTGAAGCATTCAAAAGCTCGGCCATTTGATCGGCAAAAACTTGCGACAGGGTGTGCAAATGCTGTTGCGCGTTGACGGTTTTCTCAACGCCCAAGGCTGGCATGTGCCACACCGTCATGCTGGGAGCCGCTTGACCGTTGCCAAGCATGAATGGCTGGACTTTGCCGGGTGAATCAACCTGGACAAAATCAATCGAGTTGTCGCCGCGTGCTTGGCCGAAGGGTGACGCAATTCCTGAGAAAACATGGTTGATCGCTCGCACCAAGCCCTGACTGGATCGGTGGTTGGTGGTCAACGTATGCAGCGAGTCGGGGTCGCGTTGCCAAGCGTCGTTGCGCGCTTGCAAGTAGGTGTTGAGATCGGCTCCGCGAAAACTATAAATGGCCTGCTTGGGGTCACCAATCATGATGAAAGCATGGCTGGCATTGCAAGATTGGAGGTCGTAGATGCGATGCAAACTGCCGTATTGCCAAGGATCGGTGTCTTGAAATTCGTCGACCAAGGCAACGGGATATTGCTCGCGAATGGCTTGAGCCAAACGCCCGTCTTCGGCCATGACAGCGCGATACAGGTTTTGCAACAAGTCAGAAAAATCAAAGGCGCCGCGTTGCTCTTTGGCTTGCGCATAGGCCTGCGCCACCGTCAGAGCCGCGTGCTCGATCAACTCCGACTTGCTGTCAGGCGGCGATTCAGCCGCCCGCGTGAAGAATTCCAGTTGTTGAAAAAAATACGCATGCGCTGTCAACGGTGGCCAAGCTTTGGCGAAGAGCTCGGTGTGCGTGAAACGCCGCAAGGTTTCAAGCTTGGGCGGTGTGGCCAAGTCGTTGATCCATTGCGCCAAATGCGCCACCCACTTGTCGTAATAATCTGCCCGCGCGCCTTTGATGCGGTGGGTCTGCAGCGCTTCCAGCACATCACTGGACCAAGCGCTGCGCACTTGCGCGGCCAGCGCGTCGCAGCGGGTTTGCCATTGCAAAAGCTGTTGTCCAATCGCTTGTGGTGTGTGCTCAGGTTGACGCGCAGCTCTGGGTTTTCGGTCGGCTTCTCGCCAATAGGTTTGCAACTGGTCCAGCGTGTTTTCGGGCGAATTGCCCAGCAGGGGCAGCAGGGTTTGCAACATGTCGCTGGGCAACGGGTACAGCCAGGTGCGCCAGTAGTCTTGCACCAGTTCGAGCTGCAAGTGGGCGGCATCTTCCAGGTGTGTTTGTTCAAACAAAATTCGGCTGTCCAAGGCGTGCTGAGTCAGCATGCGTCGTGACCAAGCATGGATGGTGTAGATGGCCGCATCGTCCATCCAGTCCGCCGCCAAGTGCAGTTGCAGCGCACATTGCGGCCATTGACTGGGGTCGTAATCGCGGCGCAAATCTTCTAAAAAAGAATCCAGCTCAAAACCTTCGGGCATGGGCAGGCTGCGTGCGCTGTGATCAAACCACAGCGCTGCATCGCGCAAGCGACGACGGATTCGCTCACGCAATTCAGCCGTGGCTGCTTCGGTGAAGGTCATGACCAAAATTTGTGGCGGCAACAGCGGACTGGCTGGGCTGCGTTGATGCCCCAGCACCAAGCGCACGTACAACGCGGCCAATGTCCATGTTTTGCCCGTGCCCGCACTGGCTTCGATGACTTGTCTGCCCGATAGATTCAAGCGAAGCGGTTGGAGTTTTTGAGCACCAGCTGTCATGCCAACTCCTGGGCGTGCGACACCACGTGCGCGGCGCGAATCATGTCGCCGTACAAAGCTTGGGCCCAATGGGGCAAGTCTTGTTGAAGGTTCGCATAAGACTTGAAGACGCGCTGCAACTCTGGGCTTTTCGCCAACTCGCCTTTGCGTTGATGGGTGCCTTCAAAGCATTGCTGGGCGTCAAGTTCTGGGTTTTTATTGTTGAAAATTTGACCGACGAGCCAAGCACATGCCGAGTCTCGCGCAACAGGCAAGATGCGCTGCCAGGCTTGTTGGTACAGCTTTATCAGTTGCTCCAGCAAGCGTTGCGCGGTTTGAGCGGGCACGGGTTCAAACACGATTTCGCCTTTGAGTCCAATTTGCACGCTGGTCGTGGGCGTGCCGCTGGCGCACGCCACCAAGTGAAGCAGCCAGACATCGCACAAAGTGGAGCCACGCGGTTGCGGCGCCTCGTCTTTGCCTTGCACCACCGAGCCGGCACGCACATCCAATTGCAGCCACCCTTGGCCGTTGTTGTGGACTCGCCAAACCTGTTGTGTTTGCGGCCATTGCGCGCTGAAGGAAAGTTGGGTGGACTCGCCTGCAACGGTCATTTCAAAAGATTGCGTGTTGAGCGGTTGCGAATATTTCGCCAACCAAGGCGCCATGCGTTCATGCAGTGCTTGGCTGTTGCGTGTGAGCAAATCGACTTGCGCTTGACCTAAGCCTGCCAACGCCAATTGACCGCTGAGTTGGAGTTGCGCCACGGCTTTTGCACTGTCTTCGCCAAGCGCAATGGCGTGAGTGAATTGATACATCTCCAGTGCGTTCAAGGCAAAAGGCTCGTGGGCGGCCACCTCTGACTGCGGCGGTTTCAAGCGAACATTCAAGTTGTCTTGAAAAAAAACGCTGACCGGTTGGCGCAGCAAGCGGGACAACTGCGACAGCCCCAAGCGCGTTTGCATTTGAGCGGTGGCATCGGCAAGCGCTGGTTTTTCATCGGTGTGTAAAGCGTTTTGCCATTCTTGGGCGTAAGTGAAAAATTCACTGGGGGCTTGAAAGTAGCGCGGTGAAAAAGCTTGCAAGGGTTGCATCGGCGCAGGTGTTGTGTGGTCCCAAGCCAGATTCAAGTAGTCCATCAGTTGTGCGACCAGCACCGAAGGCGGTAACTCTTGGTGATCGTTGGTGCGCTTGCCTTGCCAGCTGATGTAGAGTTTTTGGCGTGCCGACAAGACGGCTTCTAAAAACAAATAGCGGTCATCCTCGCGCCGTGACCGGTCGCCTGCGCGCCAAAGGGCGGGGTCGCGCATGAGATCAAAGTCAATGGGCGTTTGCTGACGCGGGTAGTCGGCCTCGTTCATCCCCAGCAAACAAACGACTTTGAAGGGGATGGAGCGCATGGGCATCAAGGTTGCAAACTGCACGCCCCCACCAAAAAAACGTTGGTGCAAAGCGGGTTGTTGCAGCTGGTTGAGCCAATACTCACGCACCACGGCCAAGGGCAGGGGTTCGTCCATGCGGGCGAGTTGACACTCGTTCAACCAACGCTCAAGAGGCGCCATTACGCGTTCGAGCAAGCGTTCTTGGGCATCGGTTTGCGCTTTGAAAAACTGCTCTACCAACTGCTGCAACACGCGCACCCATTGCTCGGGCGTGTGTGTTTGCTGCAAGAGCTGGATGTGAATCTGGACTTGGTTGAGCCACTGCAGCAGGCCTTGCGCCAAATCAACGTGCAAGCCGCCCACGCCTTGCGCACCGAGGGTGTTGTGCCAAATGGTTTCTTCTGCGCCCAATGCATAGCCCAGCAACAAGCGCTCAAGCCCAAACAGCCACGTGTTTTGATTGGCTGTCTCTAGCGCGCTGGCCATGCCCCATTGGCTGCGATGCTGTGAATCCAAGCCCCAGCGTATGCCAGCGTTGTCCATCCACTGGTCGATGGTTTGCACGTCTGCTTCGTCCAAGCCAAAGCGTTGTCGCATTTCTTCGACTTCAAACAAACTCAGCCATTCCAGTCGCGTCAGCCGCAGCTGCGGCAGTTGCAGCAGCATGTCCAGAGCCTGCACCAAGGCTTGTGCGCGGGGCGTGGTGTCAGCCACGGAGTAAGTCAGCCGTTGCGGTTCTCGTCCAAACACGGCATGAATGTGTGGCGCAAAGCTGGCCATGTCAGGCACCATGACCATGATGTCGCTGGCTTGCAGTGTGTCGTCGGTGTCCAGCCAGTGCAAGATGTGATCGTGCAAGACCTCCACTTCGCGCTGCGCCGAATGGGCTTGAATCAGTTGGATGCTGATGTCTTGCGCATTCAAGGAGCGTGGGTCTGTGGGAGGTGGCTGCAACTGGAGCACATCCGATTGCAACCATTCCAAGCGCGTTGGCTCGCGCTCAGCACAGCGCGCTTGCTCGGCAGGGTCAATGAACATGTCCACCCGACGGAATTGGGCGGCGTAGCGCTCGACCTCGTCAAAGCCGTCCAACAAGTGCAAGTAATCGCGGCCGTGTTTGCCCCAGGCGGCCAACAAAGGATTGGTCTGGGTGTGCAATGCAAACTGCGCCTCCAGACTCAGGTTGGCGCTGGGTTGCGGCAACCCCGATTTCACGCGTTGGCGACGTTGGCTCAAGGCCGCCAACGGACGGTGGCTTTCGACCACGTGCCCCCAATGGTGTTGGCAAGGGTTTTGAACCCACATCAACACCTGACACACCCGTCCCAACGCAGCCAAGGCTTCCACCGTTTGCATGGGCAGCGAGGTGACGCCAAACACCATCAAGCGTTCAGGCACTCCAACGGGGCGTTGGGTGGCATCGAGCTGAGCCAAGCGCTGAATGAAGGCGGCGTGAACCTGCGAGCGCGATTGAAAAGCGCCGGCCTGCGTGTCGTTTTTCAAATCGGCCAGCACGTCGCGCCAAAGCAGCGCCTGCCAGCGTTGCTCATCGGGCAAGACTTCGTCATGGCCTTGAGCCCATTGCGTGAGCCAATCGGCTCGGTAGTTTTGATAGCCATCAAAAACATCGGCGATTTGCTGCGCCAGCTGAAAAAGCCGGCGGGTCTGCGGTTCGCCGTTGGCAGCGTTCAAGTAGCGCTGAAGGGGCGCAAATTCGGGGGTTGGGAGCAGGTGGGGCAAGCGCCGCATGAGACGCCAAGTCAAGGGCGATTTGTCCAGCGGCATTTGCGCCGGCACCGAATCAGGGCCCAAAACATGGCGATAAATCTGCCACAGCACGCTGGAAGGCAAGTCGATTTGCGTGGCCGCGCAAATCCCCAGCTCTTTGGCCAGCGTCAACTCCAGCCAGTGCTTCATGCCATTGCTTTGCACCAAGAGCACTTCAGCTTGCAGCGGCTCTAACGGATGTTCACGGATGAATGCCAGCATCAAATCCCGCAAACCTTCAAGCTGGTTGCTGTGCAGCACCATGAAGCCAGAGGAAGGGGTGTGTGGCATGTCTGAAAAAAAACCAAATGAACAACAACCCGTGAGGATACTGTGTAAAGTTGAGGCTATGAAAAAACCTCAAACACAAATGTTTTCTGTATCGAAACGCGCGGCGCTTCAGGCCTGCGTGTCGATTTTTCTGGCGGCTTCGGCTGCTCCTTCGCTGCTGTGGGCACAAGCGGCTTTTCCGAGCAAACCCATCAAGATCGTGGTGCCCAATGCGCCGGGTGGCGCGGCAGACATCACGGCTCGCACGGTTGGGCAAAAGCTCTCTGAAGCTTTAGGCCAACCCGTGGTGATTGAAAACAAGCCCAGCGCTGGCGGTATTGTGGCGGGCGAGCAAGTGGCGCACGCAGACCCAGATGGTCACACCTTGCTCTTGATTTCCAGTGGCACAGCGGTGAGCGCTTCTTTATTCAAAAGTTTGCCTTTTGACACCGTGAAAGATTTCACGCCGGTGTCCAAGCTGGCCTCTTTTGATTTGGTGATTGCCGTTTCCGAAGATGGGCGTTTCAAAACTTTTGCCGAACTCTTGGCTTATGCCAAAGCCAACCCAGGCAAGCTCAACATTGGAACGCCTCAAATTGGCACCACCCAAAACTTGGCGGCTGAAATGTTTTTGAGTGCTTCGGGTTTGCAAGCGCAAATTGTTCCTTTCAATGGCACGCCACCCGTCATCACGGCTTTGCGTGGCGGCAGCATCGATGCCATGGTGGAAATCTTGGGTCCTGTCATGCCGCAAATCAAGTCCAAAGCCTTGCGCCCGCTGGCTGTGTTGAGTGACAAACGCAGCCCAGGTCTGCCCGACGTTCCTTTGGTTCGTGAAGAGGGCGCAAGTTTGGCGAAATTTCAGGCCGCCTCTTGGAATGGTTTGGCAGTTCCTGCGCGCACACCGCATGAGGTGGTGTTGCGCTTGAACAAAGAACTGCAAGCCATTTTGAAAATGCCTGACGTCAAAAAACGCTTGAGCGATGTCAGCTTGTATGCCGAAGGCAGCACGCCAGAGCAAGCCTCGGAGTTGCTGTCGTTTGACATCAAGCGCTGGGCAGATGTGATCGCCAAAGCCAAGATCGAGAAACAATAAGCTGGCGCGCTCAGTTCAACGCGGGCGCCACATTTGAAAGAGCTGCGCGGGGCCAATGCTGAAGTAATCGGCCGGGCCACCGCCGCGCAAGATGTGGCCTGCGTTGGCGGTGTCGTACACGCCGTCTTTGAGCAGGCGTTCTTGCACATGAACGCCAACCACTTCACCCAGCACCAACCAACTGTCTACTTTGTGGCCATCCACGCCTTGAAGTTGAATGATTTGTGTGCTGCGGCATTCAAAGGACACGGGGCTTTCTTGAACCCGCGCCACGTTGACCAAACGGGAGTCGCAACGCGTCAAACCCGTCAAATCGAATTCGCTGACATCTGGCCCCACGGCGGCGCAGCTTTGGTTCATGGCCTCGGCCAAGTCGCGTGTGACCAAATTCCAGACAAATTCGCCGGTCTCTTGGATATTGCGCAACGAGTCTTTGGCGCCAATGCTGGAAAAACCCACGATCGGCGGCACGTAATTGAAAGCGTTGAAAAAACTGTACGGCGCCAAATTGTCAACCCCTGCTTTGCTGCGGGTTGAAATCCAGCCAATGGGGCGTGGACCGACGATGGCATTGAAGGGATCGTGCGGCAGGCCATGGCCGTCTTTGGGTTGGTAGAAGTAAGTCATGCCTTGAGTTTGCGTTGTGAGTTGGTGTTTTTGTTGATTTATTAAATATTAAATTAAATAAATATTGATCTCTTTTAAATAAATTTAATCGGCACAAATTAAGAATAGGCCGGATCATATGAAAAAAACTGTCCCCCTCATCTTTTTGTGGATTCCGCTGTGGGCGTCAGCGCAGTCGATGTCGTTGGCCGGCGCCAATGACCAAAAGGCCGCGTTCAGCGCTGAGGTGGGGGAGAGTTTTTGGTCCATCAAAAATTCAGCAAGTGCTGACATCAGTCCCGCCATTCAGCCCAAAACCTTTTTGTTCTTACCGGACGCAGACACCAAATGGGCTTACAGAAATCCACACACCGAGCTCAAAGTGGTCGGCTCGCAACCGATCACGCCGTTTGTGCATCTGAACCTCAAATTCAAGGCCGATCAGCAATTTGGAACCAAGCTCGATGAGTTGTCTTTGGACTGGGCTTTGTCGCCTTCTTGGGGATTTCGAGCAGGCGTGGTGGACTACAAAACCACTTGGTGCCAAAACTACGACGCAGATTCACCGTGGATTGTGTCGCCCACTTTGGCATGCAGCAACCGCATGTTTGCCGAGACTTCGGGCGGCGCACCCGGTGTGCAAAGCTACATCAACCTTGAAGTAGGGCAGCACTACAACATGCAAGCGCTGGTGGGCGTTTACAACCCATTGATCATGAATTACGCCCCCAAAGAATTCGCGCAATGGATTCCTTCTGAGCAATACCAAGTTCGAAAAAACAACAAGCTTGGTGGCTCGTTGAATCTGCTCAACACATGGACGGGCACGGAGTACCGATTGAGTTGGGTTCACACCCAACAAGAAGCGTTCAGCCCCGAACAAAATATCTTAGGCACAACGCGCCAACACACTGATCTGATTTATGCCGGAGCGAATTTCATACTGACACCGACCGTGCAATTGCAACTCACGCGCACGCAGCAATATTTGTCAAACAATTGCGAGGCGGTGTATCAGGCGCAGTGCCAACCCGATCACGTGCAAGACATGAGCAGCACCGACACGGTCAAATTGCTCTATCACCTCTCGCCCAAAGATGTTTTGGGCGCTTCGTATTCGCACCATCAAATTGCCAGTCAATCAGGCGTGAGCGTTGGATCCATCACGCAATGGGACAATGATTTTTACCGTGAAACCCACAATGGCTGGGGTTTTGCATGGCGACATGCTTGGGCGCCCCAGGTGTTCAGCGCGGTTCAATTGCAGTTGCAAGATCAATCGCTGGGCTACTCCCCCAGCGCATATGCCGCGATGAATCTACCAACCAGCTACGGTACTTTTAGCTCGTCGGGTTGGGCACTGGGTTTGAAGCTGGCTTATATTTTCAATTAGTGCGTCAACATGCCACGCGTTTCGATGAAGCGAATCACGTCTTGCAATCCGTCAAGGGTTCGCAAGTTGGTCATCACATAAGGCTTGACGCCTTTGGCCGTGGTTCGCATGCGCTGGGTGTCTGCTTCCATGACCTTCAAGTCTGCACCGACATGCGGTGCAAGATCGGTTTTGTTGATGACAAACAAATCGCTTTTGGTGATGCCAGGACCGCCTTTGCGAGGAATTTTTTCGCCCGCTGCCACGTCGATGACGTAGAGGGTCAAGTCGCTGAGTTCTGGGCTGAAAGTGGCGGCCAAGTTATCGCCCCCGCTTTCGATGAACACCACATCGGCATTGGGAAATTGACCGAGCATGCGGTCAATCGCTTCGAGGTTGATGGATGCATCTTCACGGATGGCTGTGTGCGGACAGCCGCCGGTCTCCACGCCCATGATGCGTTCGGCAGGTAGCGCGCCGCTGACGGTGAGCAAGCGCTGGTCTTCTTTGGTGTAGATGTCGTTGGTGATGGCGATCAAATCGTAGCGCTCGCGCATGGCTTTGCACAGCATCTCCAGCAAGGTGGTTTTGCCCGAGCCCACGGGGCCGCCAATGCCCACGCGCAAGGGCGGGAGTTTTTTGGTGCGGTGCGCGATGTTGTGAAGTGAAGTCATGATCTGAATAAACGTGAATATTGTGTTTCGTGACGAGCCGAGACGATGGCCAGCATGGGAGAAAAGGCTTGGCGTTCATCGTCGCGCAATTGCATGGCATGTTGGCAAGCGGCTGCTATGTCTTGCGCCAAGCGCGCCAAAATGCGCTGCCCAGCGTTTTGCCCCAGCGGCACAGATTTCAAAGCGGCTTGCACCATGTTTTCAGCCCAACCAAAGGCATAGGCTTGTAAACATTGATCCAGCGCTGCGCCCGTGCGCGACAAGGCATAAGCAAACATGAGCGGATAGGTCGGAATCCAAGCGTTGCACAACGCCAAGTTGGCCTCATCAATGGCTTGTTGATTGCGCAGCCATTCCACCATCGAGCGCCCCATTTGCACGGTTTGCAAACGCAATTCGGCGCTTTCGCGGGTGGCATGGACCCAATGGCTGAGTTCGGCCAAGCGTGGCACATCTTGCGACTGCCAAGCCAACACCATTTGCGCCAAAACCGCCATGTCGCCCCGCGATTGCGTGAGGTGCAACTGTTGCACCAACCACTCGCAGGCGCTGTCTTCATCGTGAACAAAGCCTTGGTCGATGGCGGCTTCTAAACCTTCGGAGTAAGAGAAGCCACCAATGGGCAACGCAGGCGAAGCCAGCCACATGAGCTGCAACAAGGCTGGCGTAGATGCCGCAGGCTCAGTGTTCATGTGAATGCGTGCCGTGTTCATGGCCGTGAGGGTGCGCGTGCGCGTGTGAACTGTAGGCGCCGCCTTCGGGTTCAAACGCTTCGTGAACCGTCACAACCGTCATGTGCATGGCGTGCAACATGTCGGCCAGCACGTGATCGGGTTCAATTTTGAGGTGATCAGGTTGCAACTCGATCGGCACATGTCGGTTGCCCAAGTGATAGGCCGCTCGGGTCAGATCAAATGGGCTGCCGTGTTCGCTGCAAGCGGTGATGCGCAAGACTGCTTGGGGCGCAGCCAAGACGCGAATCAAAGAGCCATCTTCTGCAACCAACACATCACCACCGCGCACCAAAGTGCCTCGCGCTAAGAAAACGCCCAGTGCGCGACCAGCGGAATCGGTGGCGTCGAAGCGGCTTTTTTGTCGGACGTCCCAATCGAGTTCAACGGTGTGGGCGCGTTTGAGCAGCGCATTGGCAAGGCCGTGTCCGCCTGAAATCAATTTAGAGCAATGCAACATCAGAATAAAAAGTAACGTTGGGTCATGGGCAAACTCACGGCGGGTTCGCAGGTGAGCAATTGTCCGTCAGCGCGTACCGAGTAGGTTTGGGCATCGACTTCCATGCGAGGCGCGTAATCGTTGTGGATCATGTGACGCTTGCCAATGTGGCGAATGTTTTTGACAGCACTCAAGGTTTTGTTCAATCCAAAGCGTTGTCCAATGCCGTTGGCCAAACCTGCCTGAGACACAAAGGTCAAAGAGCCTCTTGCCAACGCACCGCCAAAAGAGCCAAACATGGGGCGATAGTGCACGGGTTGCGGCGTTGGAATGGAAGCGTTGGGGTCGCCCATGGCGGCCATCGCGATGAAACCGCCTTTCAAAATCACGGCGGGTTTGATGCCAAAAAACGCAGGTTTCCAAATCACCAAATCGGCCCATTTGCCAACTTCAATGCTGCCGACTTCGTGGCTGATGCCGTGCGCAATGGCCGGGTTGATGGTGTATTTGGAGAGGTAGCGTTTGACGCGGAAGTTGTCATGGCGATCGGAGTCGCCCGGCAAGTTGCCGCGTTGTTGTTTCATTTTGTGCGCCGTTTGCCACGTGCGAATGATGACTTCGCCCACCCGTCCCATGGCCTGGCTGTCCGAGCTGAACATGCTGATCGCGCCCAAGTCGTGCAAGATGTCTTCGGCAGCAATGGTTTCTTTGCGGATGCGGCTTTCGGCAAACGCCAAGTCCTCGGCAATGGCGGGGTCCAGGTGATGGCAAACCATCAGCATGTCCACGTGTTCGTCCAAGGTGTTGATGGTGTAGGGGCGCGTGGGGTTGGTCGACGAAGGCAGCACATTGGCCTGGCCAACCACTTTCAAGATGTCGGGGGCGTGTCCGCCGCCCGCGCCTTCGGTGTGGAAGGTGTGAATGGTGCGGCCCTTGAAAGCGGCCACGGTGTCTTCCACAAAACCAGATTCGTTCAGTGTGTCGGTGTGAATCGCCACTTGCGTGTCGGTGGCTTCTGCCACGTTCAAGCAGTTGTCAATTGCTGCAGGGGTGGTGCCCCAGTCTTCATGCAGCTTCAGGCCAATGGCGCCAGCATCAATTTGTTCGTGCAATGCATCAGGCAGCGAAGCGTTGCCTTTGCCCAAGAAACCCAGATTCATGGGAAACGCATCGGCAGCTTGCAACATGCGCTCCAAGTTCCAGGCGCCCGGCGTGCAGGTGGTGGCAAAAGTGCCGGTGGCCGGACCCGTGCCGCCACCAATCATGGTGGTCACGCCGCTGGTCAAGGCTTCTTCGATTTGTTGCGGCGCAATGAAATGAATGTGTGTGTCAATGCCCCCCGCGGTGACGATGTTGCCTTCGCAACTGATGATTTCAGTGCCCGGGCCAATCACGATGTCCACGCCCGGTTGCGTGTCTGGGTTGCCTGCTTTGCCAATCGCCGCAATGCGTCCGTTTTTTAAACCAATGTCGGCTTTGACAATGCCCCAGTGATCCACGATGAGCGCATTGGTCAACACCGTGTCCATCGCGCCACCGGCTTGAGCGCCAGAGCCAGATCCATCGCGGGTACGTTGGCTTTGCGCCATGCCATCGCGAATGGTTTTGCCGCCGCCAAATTTCACTTCTTCGCCATAGCCGCCAGCGCGCAAGGTGAAGTCTTGTTCGACCTCAATCACCAGAGCCGTATCTGCCAATCGAACCCGGTCACCGACGGTGGGGCCAAACATTTCTGCGTAGGCACGCTTGCCAATCGTTGCCATGTTCAAACTCCTTGTTGGGCGTCAGTCAATGCGCCGTTGACCAGACCTCGAAAACCAAAAACTTGGCGCGAGCCGCTGTAATCGACCAACTCAACCGTTCGTTCTTGGCCGGGCTCAAACCGCACCGCTGTGCCGGAGGCGATGTTCAGGCGCATGCCACGCGCTGCCTGACGATCAAAACCCAAAGCCGCGTTGGTTTCGGCAAAGTGGTAGTGCGAACCAACTTGAATGGGGCGATCCCCGGTGTTGCGCACCACCAACGTCAGGGTGCGGCGATTGGGGTTGAGGACGTGTTGCCCCTCATCGATGAGCAATTCGCCGGGCGTCATGCGGCACCTGCGCTGGTGAGGACCATCAAGGTCGCGCCAAGCAATCCCAAGGCGATGCCCAACATGCGCTGTAAGCCAACACGTTGTTGTAGCAAGCGTTGAGCGACGATCACGCCCAGCGCGTGCATCAAGGCAGTGCTTAGCACCAAACCGGTCAGGGTTTGCCAGGCACTGGAGGCGCCCATCAATTCACCGCCGTGAGCCAGACCATGCGCACCAGCCAGTGCAGCCAGCAAAACCAGCGCCACGCGAGCAGAGGCCCAACGCCCCAGCACCAGCAACGCACCGAGCACCAATACCGAGCTGGCAATCCACCACTCGAGGCCTTGAGGTTGCCAACCTGCGAAGCCCAACACTGCACCGAGGGCCATGCTGAATACAAAAACGGCGGGCGCCATCCAAGCGCGCGGGCAAAACAAAGCACCCCACAAGCCCACAGCTATGGCGGCGCTGATGTGATCAATGCCGCCCAAGGGATGCAGCAAGCCCAGCATGAAGGCCTCGTGGTGTTGCCCAGCATCGACGCCTGTGTGCGCTTGTGCCAAGGGGGAGGTGATCAAAACGCAGAGCGACAGTAAGGGAAGTGATCGCATGGTGGGAGTCTCTTGTCAAAGAATGGGTTGATGAACAGTGACCAGCTTGGTGCCGTCTGGAAAAGTGGCTTCGACTTGGATGTCCGGAATCATCTCGGCGATGCCCTCCATCACATCTGCGCGGGTGAGCACGCTGCGACCTTCGCTCATGAGTTGCGCCACGGTCTTGCCGTCGCGTGCGCCTTCCATCACTGCCGCGCTGATGAGCGCCACCGCTTCTGGGTAGTTGAGTTTGAGACCACGTGCTTTGCGCCGCTCTGCCAACAAAGCAGCGGTGAAGATGAGTAATTTGTCTTTTTCGCGAGGTGTGAGTTCCATGCTGAGAGCCTATGCAACTTGTGTGCCCTGAATTGTGCAGATTTTTAAAGCCGAAATAAGTCTTCTAGGTGCGAAGTGAGGTGCAAGCGTTCATTGAATTGGTGCGCTTGCACTTTTTTGGACATTCCTGCTGCAGTGGTTTGAGCTAAAACAGAGCGTTTTCATCGTTTGGTATTACGAAAGCGTTGAAAAAGGGTTGGCATAGGGTTTGCGATAGCTTTCACAAGCGAGTCGTTTTTGATGCCCGCTGAACTCAACCTCTTAATGAACTGGAGTAAACCCATGATGAATCGTCGAGGAAACCTCAAAGCCCTGGCTGCCGCAGCAGCGCTGTCTGTTGGTACGTTTGCGTTTGTTCCTCAAGCCTTTGCCGCTGACACCATCAAGGTGGGTGTGTTGCACAGCTTGTCAGGCACGATGGCTATTTCAGAGTCGGTCTTGAAAGACACGGTGTTGATGGCGATTGATGAAATCAACGCCAAAGGCGGTGTGTTGGGCAAAAAGCTTGAACCCGTGGTGGTGGATCCAGCCTCCAACTGGCCTTTGTTTGCTGAGAAAACCAAGCAGCTGTTGGGACAAGACAAGGTCTCGGTGATCTTTGGTTGCTGGACATCGGTGTCTCGTAAATCCGTGTTGCCCGTGGTGGAAGAAATGAACGGTCTGCTGTTCTACCCCGTGCAATACGAGGGCGAAGAGTTGTCTAAAAACGTGTTCTACACCGGCGCAGCGCCCAACCAACAAGCCATTCCAGCGGTGGACTACTTGATGAGCAAAGATGGCGGTAGCGCCAAACGCTTTGTCTTGTTGGGCACGGATTATGTTTACCCACGCACCACCAACAAAATTTTGCGTGCCTATTTGCACAGCAAAGGCGTGAAAGATTCAGACATCGACGAAAAATACACCCCCTTTGGTCATTCCGATTACCAAACCATCGTGGCCGACATCAAAAAGTTTTCGGCAGGTGGCAAAACAGCGGTGGTGTCCACCATCAACGGTGACTCCAACGTGCCTTTCTACAAAGAGTTGGGCAATGCCGGCTTGAAAGCCAAAGACGTTCCCGTGGTGGCCTTCTCGGTGGGCGAAGAAGAGTTGCGTGGCGTGGACACCAAGCCTTTGGTGGGTCATTTGGCTGCATGGAATTACTTCATGTCGATCAAAAACCCAACCAACGATGAATTCATCAAAAAATGGTCCGCTTATGCCAAAGCGCACAACATCGCCGGTCACAAAGACAAACCTTTGACCAACGACCCGATGGAGGCGACTTACATCGGCATCAACATGTGGAAGCAAGCCGTGGAGAAAGCCCAATCCACCGATGTTGACAAAGTCATTGCAGCCATGGCCGGCCAGACCTTCAAGGCACCAAGCGGCATCACCAGCATGATGGATGAGAAAAATCACCATTTGCACAAATCGGTGTTCATCGGTGAGATCAAGGCCGATGGTCAGTTCAATGTGGTTTGGAAAACACCAGGTCCGGTCAAGGCCAAACCATGGAGCCCCTTCATCGAAGGCAACGCATCCAAGCCTGATGAACCAGTGAAGAAGTAAGCCCTCAGTCTCCTAGGTTTGAACTTCGGGGGAGGGAGACCTCCCCCCTTTTTTTGAGGCTCTTGATGTTTAGATCTGTTTTGATGGGTGCCTTGTGCGCTTTGGGTTTGGCCATGTCGGCGCACGCCTTGACGCTTGAGCAAGCGCGCGCCTTGTCGATTGGCGACGTGGATTCGCGCGTCAGTGCATTGCAACAAGCCTTGAAGTTGCCCGATGAGAAAACGGTGGCCTTCTTGCAAGCCTTGGCCGATGACGCTGTCAAAGTAGACGGCGCACGCGTAGCTGTGATGCGAGCGGGTAAGGCTTTTGATCCCGTGACCAACGTGGAACTCAGCTTGTCAGACAGCGCTGAAGATGTGATCAACAACAACCGCATGCGCGGTGAGATTGATGATGCTTTGTCAGCATTGCAACTCCTCAGCCCAGACGTCGAGCAACGCTTGAATGCTGCTAAAAATTTACTCAAAGAACCCGATGCCAGCAAATTGGTCATGCTGCAAAAAGCGCTGGCACAAGAAGACGATGCACGCGTCAAAGATGTCATGCAACTCGCGCGAGCAGCGATGTTGCTCAACAGCGATCATTGGAGTGATCGGTTGAATTCAGCCAAAGTTTTGGCGCAAAACAAGTCGCCCGACACGGAGTTGTTGCTCAATCAACGCTTGAGTGTTGAAGAAGACTTGCAAGTGCGCGCGCAAATCAAAGACTCGGTGCGCACCATTCAAGCCGCTTTGCGCTGGGGGGAACGATTGGGCGCATTGTTCACCGGCATCAGCTTGGCTTCGGTGTTGTTGTTGATTGCGCTGGGTCTGGCCATCACCTACGGTTTGATGGGCGTCATCAACATGGCGCATGGTGAGTTGATGATGGTCGGCGCCTATGCCACGTATTCTGTGCAGGCTTTGTTCAAGCATCACTGGCCGCAGGCCTTTGATGCCTACTTGTTGGTGGCGGTGCCAGCTTCATTTTTAGCCGCAGCGTTGGTGGGTGCGGTGTTGGAGCGCTTGGTGCTGCGTCACTTGTATGGTCGTCCGCTTGAAACTTTGTTGGCCACTTCTGGCATCAGTTTGGTGTTGATGCAAGGTGTGCGCAGTTTGTATGGCGCTCAAAACGTGGGCGTTGAAAACCCTTCTTGGATGAGTGGTGGTTGGCAATTGATGGTCAATCTTTCGCTGCCTTACAACCGCTTGGTCATCATCGCATTTGCTTTGTGCGTGTTGATGGGCATGACCTTGTTGATTGGCAAAACGCGCTTGGGATTGTTTGTGCGCGGTGTGACGCAAAACCGCCCGATGGCCTCGGCATTGGGGGTTAACACCGCTCGCATTGATACCTATGCGTTCTCTTTGGGATGCGGTATTGCAGGCTTGGCCGGTTGTGCCTTGAGCCAGATTGGCAACGTGGGGCCTGATTTGGGGCAGAACTACATCGTCGATGCGTTCATGGTGGTTGTGCTGGGCGGCGTGGGTCAATTGGCGGGCACGGTCTACGCTGCTTTGGGGCTTGGTTTGATGAATAAATTACTCGAAGGCGTCGCAGGCGCGGTGCTGGCCAAGATTGCAGTGTTGGTGTTCATCATTGTCTTCATTCAAAAACGGCCTCAAGGCTTGTTTGCGATGAAGGGACGCAGCGCGGAGGCTTGATATGACGACCACAACACATTCTTTGTTACCCCAGTCGCCTGTCTTGTTGAGTCGGCAAGGTTGGTTGATTTTTTCGGTCGCCTTGGCTCTGCTGTGCATCGGTGTGCCAGTGCTCAATTTGTGGGTGCCGGCTGGACAGGTGTTTCACATGAGCGACTACGCGGTGGCTTTGGTTGGAAAAATCATGTGCTACGCCATTTGTGCGTTGGCAATGGATTTGATTTGGGGCTACAGCGGCATCTTGTCCCTCGGACATGGTTTGTTCTTTGCCTTGGGGGGCTATGTCATGGGCATGTACCTCATGCGCCAAATTGGCACCGATGGTAATTACAAAAGCAATTTGCCAGACTTCATGGTGTTTTTAGATTGGAAAACATTGCCCTGGCATTGGGCCTTGAGTGACAGCTTTGTCGCAACGCTGTTTTTGATTGTGTTTGTCCCGGGTTTGTTGGCGGGCGTGTTTGGGTATTTTGCATTTCGCTCGCGCATCAAAGGGGTGTATTTTTCAATCATCACCCAAGCATTGACTTATGCCGCGATGCTGCTGTTTTTTCGCAATGAAACGGGTTTTGGTGGCAACAACGGTTTCACCGATTTCAAACGCATTTTGGATTTGCCCATTTCAACGCCCGCCATGCGCATGACTTTGTTTGTGTTGAGTGCTGCTGCTTTGCTGGGTTGTTATTTGTTTGCGCGGTGGCTGGTGCAAAGCAAATTTGGTCGGGTGCTGCAAGCCATTCGCGACGCAGAAAGTCGGGTCATGTTTTCGGGTTATTCG
>CAIYFE010000016.1 GCA_903925445.1 uncultured Burkholderiales bacterium
GCCATGACCAAGGCATCTTGCGCAATGGAAAATTCCGACCGCTGTGCGGTACGCAGCATGGAGTCATCCTTGTTCATGGGGATGAAACTGCCCTCTAAATACAATGGTTGCTCTTTGAAGTAAGGCGTCAATTCTTCTGGCAAAACCCATCGGTCACACACCACAAAATCAAACCAAGGCATTGCCGTTGTGCCGATGTAACCCAAGTATGTGCCTTGAAGCGGTGCGGGATGTAACGCAAAAATTCCGGGACGTGCGCCCGAACTCAAGCCGTGCAAATCGATCAACACATCAATTTCGTCATGCATAACCACTTGCGCAATTTGTGCTTCGCTGAGTGGGTGCACAAAACGAATGTGGTCGAAAGATTTCTTCAACCGCTCGCGATAAGCTGAGCCATCTTCAGGACTGAAGTCATAGCCATAAATTTCAAAGCGCTCGCGGTCGTGTGCTTCGATGAAGTCAGCCATCAACAACCCCACTGCATGGGTGCACAAGTCGCCAGAGACATAGCCGATGCGAATTTTTTGATGCCCGTATTGCTTGACTTGGCAAAGTCGCTCTTCTTTGAGCTGCCCGTATGTGCGTGTGACAAAAGAGTGCGCGCACAACAGCTGCATCACCGGATCTTCGCTCAACGACAACATGGCCAAGGGCGAGGTGTACATCAACATGTCGTTCATCGACACCTGCGGTAGTTTTTTATAAACCGGCCATTTGCAGGCCTTTTGTCGAATGTGAACCCAATGCTGAATGGCACCTGCTTGATGCGGATCAACCGCCAAACTCTGCGCCAACGCCTGCTCGGCCAAATCGTATTGCTTGAGTTTTTCATACAAGCGCCCCATGTGGTTGAGCGCCATGGTTTGCAAACCTTTGTCAGGATTGGTTTGCAGCAGAGCTTGCGCCACCACGTTGGACCAATGAGCAAGGGCAACGTCGTTGTGACCTTGGCGCTCTTGCAGCAGGCCTAAGTTGATGCTGGCTTGCGCCATGTGTGGCCGCAGCTCCAAACACGTGCGATAGGCTTGTTGCGCGTCATCGATGAGGTTGAGTTTTTGCAGCAATGCGCCGAAATTGAACCACGCCAAAAAACGCTGTTCATCTTGGCTTTGATCGAGCCAATGGCGATACACCTGAACGGCTTCTTGTTCGCGTCCATTGGTTTGCAGCACCTCTGCAAGCTGAATCAACTCCGCCAAGGACATGGCGGATTCAGGCGGATTGGCATCTTGGCGGGCAGGCGTGCTCATTGGACATTCAAAGTGGTTGCGTCAACACCAAAACGAGCACGATTTGTGCCAATCATTCACTTTTCATGTAGTCGAAAAGAAGTAGATGAAAAGCAAATTCAAAGAACCATAGTTCTTTTTTTCGATGCTTTGACGCCAAGCCTAGCGGCGACCGATGTCGACTTTACGGACAGCGTCAGGCGCTCAGACGTGTCTGGCGGATCGCGCCGCGCAGATCTTCTAAGTCGAATAAGTCTTTGCAAGGCGGTGAAAACGGATCGCCTTTGTAACAAATCACACCGGTGATGGGTGGTTTGAAGTGCGCTTGGCAGCCATAGCAATCGATCTTGGGCGCGATGGCTGTGAATTGCGCATGCGCACCTCGCCCCAAAGGCATTCGCAGGGTGTGATGCGCGCTGGTGAACATGCAAATGATGGGGCAGTCGGTGGTCGCGGCAATGTGCAGCGTGCCCGAGTCAATGCCGACAAAGAGTTTGCTGCCCGCGATCAACTCTTTGAGTTCATGAATGCTCACCTGTCCCAGCAGGTTGATCAGACGCGGGTCGTGATCGAAAGCAAATTCCCGCTCCGAGCCCACTTGAACCACTTTGCAAGTTGTCTCTTGCAGCAACACATCGACGATGTTTCGCCACGTCTGCTCAGACAAGTTGCGGCTTGGCCACGTGTCTTGTCGCATGTGAATGACCACGTAATCCGATTGAATTTTTGTCTGCGCAAGCCAGTTGGCCTTGAGCTTGTCTTGCGGAGTGCTGAACAGCTGAATGCGTTTGTTTTGAAGCTTCTCGGGGGAGCCAAAGGCATACAAGGCGTACGCATCGGTGATGTGAAGCAAGGGCTGCTTCTCGTAGGCCAAATCCAAGTTGATGGTCTTGTCGAATGGAAAATTAATTTCTTGGTAGGTTTGCGGCGTGTAGGTTTTGTGCACGTAAGGGTTGTTTGAAAAAACCTCAGGCTTGAGCGTGAGCACATCAATTTCGCAGTTGCCTTGGTGATCTTTGTAAAGCTGTTCGATGATGGGCGTGGCCAGCAACACATCACCCAAGGCGAGCTGGCGAATGACCAAAATTTTTGGAGCCAAATTCATAAATTAAATGCTTAAAAAAGAGGCGAGTTAAGAAAAACGAAGGCCTATTTTAGAGTTGCCCCCTGGGGCCTCAGTTGTTGGCAGCTTGTTGCGCCGAAGCCGCCAACGCTTTTTGCGCAAATTCTGCCCGCAGCGCTTTGAGTTTTTCGCGCGGGTCTTCTTTGACGGTGTTTTGATCCAGCGCCATTTCAGCAATGAAGCGGCTGGGCTGGGCGGCGATCAGTTCGCGCCCTTTTTTTCGCCTGCGTGTCCAACTCACGGCCAAAGTGCGTTGGGCGCGTGTGATGCCCACGTACATGAGGCGTCGTTCTTCTTGCAAGCGAATTTCAAGGCTGTCTTGGGTGTGTTCACTGCCAGGCTCGGCGTCCATTTTGAAAGGCAGCAAACCTTCGGTCACGCCAATCAACATGACATGCGGCCACTCCAAGCCTTTGGCTGCGTGCAGCGTGGACAGGGTGACCACGTTTTGGTCTTTTTCGCGCTCGCTCAAAGTCGACAGCAGCGAGATGGTTTGCGCAACCTCGAGCAAGTTGGATTTTTCGCGCATCGTGGACACACCCGCCGCATCATCCAATTGGCCGCCACAGCGTTGCGCCATCCAATCGCAAAACTCCATCACGTTGGTCCAACGTGCGGCTGCGATTTTTTCGTTGTCTTCGGACTCGTAGAGGTGTTTTTCGTAACCGATTTCTTTGAGCCAGTCGTTCAAGAAGGCGCGTCCATCTTCTGCGCCAAGGGTGTGGCGGGCGCGGTATTCCAAGTCGTTCACGTAGCGACCAAACTCATGCAAGCTGCCCAACGCACGAGCGTTCAAGGCTGAGGGCAGGCTGCTGCTGAACAGCGCTTCAAACAAACTGAGCTTGTATTGGCTGGCAAACACGCCCAAGCTTTGCAGCGTTTGATGCCCGATTCCGCGTTTGGGCGTGGTCACAGCCCGCAAGAACGCAGGGTCATCGTTGTTGTTGATCCACAGGCGAAACCAAGCGCACAAATCGCGAATTTCCGCACGATCAAAAAAACTTTGCCCGCCAGAAACTTTGTAGGGAATTTGCGCTTTGCGCAACGCTTGCTCCAACACCCGCGCTTGGTGGTTGGCGCGGTAGAGCACAGCAAAATCTTTGAACTCTCGAAACTGCGCCAATGTGGCCGCATCGGTGCCTGCACGCAGCGACTGAATGCGCGCCACCATGCGCTCTGCTTCATGTTCTTCGGTGTCGGCGTCAACCACGCGCACGGGCTCGCCTTCGCCCAATTCGCTGAACAATGTTTTGGGAAACAGCTTGGGGTTGGGGCCAATCACATGGTTGGCCGCCCGCAAAATGGCGCTGGTTGAACGGTAGTTTTGTTCCAGCTTGATGACTTTGAGGTTGGGGTAGTCCTGAGGCAGGCGTTTCAAGTTGTCCAAGGTGGCGCCACGCCAGCCGTAAATGGATTGGTCATCGTCGCCCACGGCGGTGAATCGGCCTTGAGCGCCGACCAGCAATTTGAGTAATTCATATTGGGTGGCGTTGGTGTCTTGGTACTCATCGACCAGCACGTGCCCGAGTTGCTGCTGCCATTTGGCGCGCACCTCTTCATGGTTTTGCAGCAGTTTCAGGGGCAAGCCAATCAAGTCGTCAAAGTCCACGCTTTGGTAGGCGCTGAGTCGCTCCTCGTATCGCGCCATGATGCGCGCCAGGGTTCTTTCTTGGTCATCCTTGGCTTGTGCTTCGGCTTGCGCGGCAGTCAGCCCCATGTTTTTCCAAAGACTGATCGTCCATTGCCATTGGCGCGCTTGTGCGGCATCGGTGGTGCCGCCGGCGTCTTTCAAAATGCTGGTGACGTCTGAGCTGTCCAAGATGCTGAATTGGGCTTTGAGTCCCAAAGCCGCGCCGTCTTGGCGCAACATGCGAACACCCAGGGCGTGGAAGGTGCAAATCAACACCTCGCCAGCGGCTTTGCCAATCAAGCCTTTGGCGCGTTCACGCATTTCAGTGGCGGCCTTGTTGGTGAAGGTGATGGCCGCAATCCGTTTGGGCTCCAGCCCAGCTTGAATCAAGCGCCCAATTTTGTGGGTGATCACACGCGTTTTGCCCGAGCCCGCGCCTGCCAAAACCAAGCACGGAGCGTGCAAGAAATTGACAGCTTCTTGTTGAGCGAGGTTCAAACCAGCAGACATGCGTGCGACAGAGTAGGCAAAGCGGGCAATGATAACGGGCGGCGAACGAGGCAAAATACGCGTGTGCTTAATATTCTTTTAGTGACTTTTCCGTTTTTCGCCTTGGTTTTGGCAGGTTTTGTGGCCGCGCATCGGCGCATGTTGCCGCTGGACGCGATTCCTGGGCTCAACGGGTTCGTCCTGTTTTTTGCGTTGCCTTGCATGTTGTACCGATTCGGCGCGAGCACGCCGATTGTTCAGCTGCTGGATGTCAATCTGTTTTTCGCTTACTTGTTGTGCGCCTTGCTGATGGTGGGCTTTGTCGTTGCCACCAGTTTGAATGCACGGATTCGTTGGAACGATGCCTCATTTGGCGCGTTGGTGGGTGCATTTCCCAACACCGGCTTCATGGGCGTGCCTTTGTTGGTGGCGCTGTTGGGCAGCGCCGCCGCGGGCTCCGCGATTGTGACGATCGTGGTGGACATGGTCATCACCACTTCGTTGTGCATTGCGTTGTCCCGCTTGGATGGCGCGGACGAGCATGGCGCCAGCCGAGCGGTGAAAAATGCTTTGAAAGGTGTTTTGACCAATCCCATGCCTTGGGCGATCAGTTTGGGGGCGCTGTCTTCGGCAACGGGTTACGAACTGATCGGGCCTTTTGCGAAAACGTTGGGGTTGTTGGCCGATGCAGCTTCACCCGTGGCTTTGTTTACCATCGGCGCGGTGTTGGCGCGGTCGCAAATCCGCGTCAAAGAAAGCGGCCATTCACCGATTTTGTGGCGCGATTACTTGCCCGTGGCGCTGTTCAAACTGGTGCTGCATCCGATTTTGGTGCTGCTGGTGTTGACGACGGCGGTGCAGTTGGGATTTGCGATGGAGCGCTTCAGCATCATGGTGGTGGTGCTGGTGGCTGCTTTGCCCAGCGCCAGCAATGTGGCTTTGCTGTCTGAGCGTTTTGCGGCCGACACGGGACGCATTGCGCTCATTATTTTGGTGACCACCGCGGCTGCGTTTTTCACCTTCTCAGGCGCCGTCGCTTTGCTGCACGGTTGAGGTGCTTGCATCAAATCGCCAGTGGATCCACATCTATTGCCCAGCGAATGACTTGTTTGTGCTGAGCGCGCATGGTGTGCAGCTGCGCTTGCCACTGGCTTAAAAATTGTTGCAAGGCTTTGCGTGACAAACATTCCACCAGCATTTGCGCACGCTCAACATTGGCCACCCGTTGGATGGTCATCGGCACGGCGGGGTACACATCGACTTGCAATTGCACCGCCAACGCATCGGCAAGCTCGCGGGCAGCGTTCAAAAAATCTTGCGCAGCGCTTTGGGTTTTGGCGTCTGCGCGAACCAAGGCTTGGAAGCTAAAGGGCGGCAGGTTGGCTTCGCGCCGCTCTTGCAGCTGCTGCTCAGCAAAGCGCGCAAAGTCGTGCTGCTTGAGCGCTTCAAACAGCGCATGTTGTGGATGAAAGGTTTGCACCCACATTTCGCAAGGCGAGGTTTGGCTCAGGTTGGCATCGCGTCCGGCACGCCCTGCGGCTTGCATGAGCAAGCTGAACAAGCGCTCAGGGGCGCGAAAGTCGCTTGAAAACAAAGCGCCATCGGGGTCCAGCGCGGCCACCAAGCTCACGCGCCTGAAGTCATGGCCTTTGGCAATCATTTGGGTGCCCACCAAAATATCGACTTCGCCGGCATGCATGTCGGCCAGTTGACGATCCAGCTCGCCTTTGAGCCGGGTGCTGTCGGCGTCGATGCGGGCAATGCGCACCGCTTGACCTTCGGGGCGTTTGAAGTCACCCAGCAACTCGGCCAAGTGTTCTTCCAGTTGCTCGGTGCCGCGTCCCAGCGGCGAGATGTCTAAGTTGCCGCAACTCGGACAAGCCCTTGGGACGGCTTGAGCAAATCCGCAATGGTGGCAGCGCAGACTGCGATCGATTTTGTGAAACACGCGGTAGGCGCTGCAATGCGGGCATTCGCTTTTCCAGCCGCAATCTTTGCAATGCAAGACCGGAGCGTAGCCACGCCGATTGAGCAAGACCAGCACCTGCTCCCCGCGCTGCACGCGCTCGCGCATGGCCTGGAGCAAGGGCTCTGAAAAAATGGTGTGGCGCGGTTGGTGGTTCATGTCCACACGGCGCACCGCAGGCAAGGCGCCATCGCCAATGCGTGACGGCATGAGCAGCCGCACATACCGCCCCGCACCCTCTTCTTGTGTCGCGGCACGGCTGTGATGCCAACTCTCCAAAGAGGGGGTGGCCGAGCCCAAGATCACTTGCACGTGTTCAAGGTGCCCGCGGTAAATGGCCAAGTCGCGCGCCGAGTAGCGTGCCCCTTCTTGTTGCTTGTAGCTGGGGTCGTGCTCCTCATCGACCACGATCAGTTTCAAATGTGGCATCGATGCAAACACCGCCATGCGCGTGCCCAAGACAATGCGCGCCCGACCCGTGTGCGCTGCCAACCAATGGTTCATGCGCTGCGCAGGCGTGAGGCCGCTGTGCATCGTCACCAAACAGGCGTCACCCCACAACGGCGCAAAGCGTGCTTTAAATCGCGCCTCCAGCTGAGGGGTCAAGTTGATCTCCGGCACCATCACCAAGATTTGCGCTTGCTTGTCTTGTTCGAGCACGGCTTGAGCGGCTCTCAAATACACCTCGGTTTTGCCGCTGCCCGTGTTGCCAAACAACAAAAACGGGCCGCGCTGCGTTTGAATTTGCGTCAACACCTCGCTTTGCTCGGGCGTCAGTTGCGGCAAGTTGACCGTCGAGGCCGTGTGATTCGCTGTTGGGGTTGGGCGCTTGAGTTTGCGCTCCCACTGCGCAGAGGTGAGCGCCCGCAATTGATTGGGCAGCGCGGCCAACGCCACCTCGCCAACGCTGCGCTGGTAATAGCGCGCAGCAAATTCAACCAAGTGCATCCAAGGCGCTGACAACGGGGCAACATGACCCAATACGCCCGTGATGGCGCGCAATTTCAGGTCTGTTTGAGGGGCTGCATCGTTCGACGACCAAGTGATGCCCAGCGTCTCTCGCTTGCCCAAGGGCACGCGCACCAAAGTGCCCGCAGCAAGCACTTCGTTGTGCGTGTAAGTGAGCGCCTCCCCAATCCCGCTGTGAGCGGGTGTGTGAACCATGATCGATAGCTGATGCGACATGTCAAGGGGTAGGTTGAGAGCTTTTTGTGAGGCTGTTTATCAAAAAAACTTCTAAGTCATTGATTTGAATGGACTTTGTCGGAAACCCAAATTTTCTGTGGATAACTTTGTTGATATTCCTGTTGAACCCAGAGCAAAGCCCGAAAAATCAAGGCCTCCACCACATTGCCTCAAAAAAAAGCAAATCTGAAAGTCTATACAAATCAATGACTTACGGTGCCGGAAGTTTATTTTGTTTATCAGCACAGTCAGCAAATTTTTTAATGACTAACTTCCAATTTTTGTGCATAACCACAAAAATTAAAGTGATCATTTTGGGTTCTTCTTAACGATTTTGTGCTTACGACTGTGAATTTCGGAGCATTTTGGAATGCGCATGCACCGCTTCAACCAGAGCCGCCACATGTTCGGGTGGTGTGAATTGACTGATGCCGTGCCCAAGGTTAAAGATATGGGTGGGCCCGCGGGTGCTGGCATCGGTATGGGGTTGCCCAAAACTGTCGAGCACACGCCGCGCTTCAGCGCACAACGCCTCTTGCGGTGCAAATAGGCTGTTGGGGTCGAGGTTGCCCTGCAAGGCTTTGCCCGAGCCGCCGACTTCGCCTCCCACCAGCGCGCGGGCTTGGCCTAAATTCACCGTCCAATCCACGCCCAAGACGTCGCAATCCAAGTCGGCCATTTCGGTCAGCCACAAACCGCCGCCTTTGGTGAAGACGATGCGCGGCACGACCGAGCCGTCTTGCGAGCGTTTGAGTTGTGACAACACCCGACGCGTGTAGGCCAGGCTGAATTGTTGGAACATGCCGTCGGCCAAAACGCCGCCCCAACTGTCAAAAATCATCACCGCCTGCGCACCGGCTTCGATTTGTGTGTTGAGGTACAGCGCAACGGCATCGGCGTTGATGGCCAAGATGCGGTGCATCAAATCGGGGCGGCTGTACATGAGCGTTTTGACTTGGCGGTAATCGTCCGAGCCGCCGCCTTCGACCATGTAACAAGCCAGTGTCCACGGGCTGCCTGAAAAACCAATCAAGGGCACCCGTCCATTCAGAGCTTTTCGAATCGAGGTGACGGCATCGAACACGTAGCGCAGTTTGTTCATGTCGGGCACGGCCAGTTGAGCCACGGCCGCTTCATCGCGCACGTGCTTGGCAAATTTAGGGCCTTCGCCTAAAGCAAAGCTCAAGCCCAAACCCATCGCATCGGGGACGGTCAAGATGTCGCTGAACAAAATGGCCGCGTCCAGCGGGTAGCGATCCAACGGCTGCAACGTGACTTCGGTGGCGTAATCCACATGGGTGGCCAGCCCCATGAAACTGCCCGCTTTGGCGCGGGTGTCTCGGTATTCAGGCAAGTAGCGACCCGCTTGGCGCATCAGCCAAATGGGGGTGTGAGCGGTCGCCTGACGTAAGCAGGCACGTAAAAAAGTGTCGTTTTGGAGCGGTGCAAACATCCCGCCATTGTCGCCTAGCGGCGTTCAAGTCTTGGCGCTTGGGCGTTGCAGCGCGTGTTCAATTTTGAGGCAACGGTCTTGCACGACCCACAGTCCTGCGTCTTGGGCTGATTTCGCTGCTGCTTCGTTGGCAATGCCCAATTGCATCCAAAGCGCTTTGGCGCCGATGGCGATGGCCTCTTGCGCAATGGGGGCGATGTCTTGGGCGTTGCGAAAGCAGTTCACCAAGTCGATGTGTTCGTGCTGTGCGGCTTCAAGCAGACTTGCGTGAACACGTTCGCCCAAAATTTCAGAGGCATTGGGGTTGATGGGAATGATCCGATACCCCTGTGTCTGCATGTACTGCGCGACTTTGAAGCTGTCGCGGTGCGTTTTAGGCGACAAACCCACCACCGCAATCGTGTGGCAGTTTTGCAAACAGGCTTGGATGGTTTGACGTGGGGTCATGGCAGGGTGCTCAAGGCTTGTTGAATTTTTTCGACACTCAGCAACTCGGACAACACCACCGGCGAGCGCCCCGGCGCATACAACACATAGACGGGCACGCCGCTTCGGCCCAACGCGCTCAGGGCGCGGGTGATGGCTGGATCGCGTCGGGTCCAATCGGCACGCATGCGCTGCACATGGCGTGCATCAAAAGCCTGCAAAACTTGTGGATCAGACAGCGTGGTTTGTTTGTTGATTTGGCAGGTCACGCACCATGCGGCGGTGAAGTCCACAAACACCGGCTGGCCTTGCGACAAAGTTTGCTGCACCGACTCTTGCGACCAGTTGCGCCATGTGTGGGTGCTTTCGCTGCCGATGGTCGTTGGGTTGGTGTTGTGTTCAAAAGCGCGCAACGCCAGCGTGCCCAAGGTGAAAAGCGCAGCGAGCAACGCCACTTGAAACAAGCGAGCCACATGGCTTTTGTAACGAAGCGACCAAACCCAAGCCGAAAGCGTGAGCAAGCCCAGCAACACCAAAGCGCTGGCATCGCTGCTGGTTTGCAGACTCAAAACCCAGACCAACCACACCACGGTGGCCAACATCGGAAAGCCCAGCAGCTGGCGCAATGTCACCATCCAAGCGCCGGGTTGGGGCATGTGACGTGCCAAATTGGGAAGCCAACTCAGCAACAAATAAGGCAGCGCCAAACCCAATCCCATGCACATGAAAATGCCCAGCGCTTGCCAAGTGGGCAAAGTCATTGCCAACCCCAGCGACGCTCCCATGAACGGCGCTGTACAAGGTGAAGCCACCACCACCGCCAGCACGCCCGACACCCACGCGTTGGTGATCGGATGCTTGGCTTGGTAAGACAACCACGCCGAAGGCAGCACCTGCCCCAGCTCAAAAAGCCCAAACAAATTCAGTGCGATCAGCGTGAACAAACCCGCCAGCAACGCCACCACGCCAGGCGATTGCAATTGAAAGCCCCAACCGAGCTGTTCGCCTGCCGCACGCAAAGCCAGCAGAGCTGCGCCAAGCGCTAAAAAGCTCATCACCACGCCCAAGGTGTAAGCCAGTCCCGATAAACGTTGCTCGCGCGCATGTGCGTGTTGTCGCGAGAAGCCCAAAAACTTGATCGCCAACACGGGCAGCACGCAAGGCATCAAATTCAAAATCAAGCCGCCCAAGCAGGCGCCCAACAAGGCCAAGACAAAACTGGCGTTGTCCGCAGCGCTGAAATCGGTCGGCGTGATGTCCACGCTGGCGCTGGGCAAAGGCTCTTGCGACGGATCAGGCCAAGCGCCTTCGATCTTGAGTCCAACACGCCAGCCCTGGCGCGTGCCTTGGCTTGCATCGACCAGCAGCAAAGTCAACGCAGCGGGCGCAGCGCTGCGCAAATTGCTCAAGGGCAGTTGCGCTTGCCAAACATCACCGGCCCAAGCCTGCGAAGCTTGCGGATGGTTGTGGGACGCCGAATCCAAAATTTCTGGCTCTAAGGCAAACACTTCCAAGCGGCGGCCTTGTAAGTTGGCAGGTAAACCGCGAATTTCCAATGTCAAGAACTGTGCATTGCCAGCGCCTTGTGGGTGGGCGATGGCTTGCACGTTGACCAACGCTTGCGGTTGCTGCGCCAACACCGATTCAAATGCGGCGGTTTGCGTGGCCGTGCTGCTGTTGGCAGGAATGCTCAGACTGAAGTCGCCTTCTTGCGGAATGCACTCCAAGCGACACACCAACCAGTTGGCGTGCAACTGGATGTCCAAGGTGTTTTTGGCGCTGGGCTTGAAATCTTTTTCAATGTGCAAAGGCACGACCAACAAGGCGTTGCCTTCAAAGCCGTAATTGGTCAACGTGCCCGCCCGCAGCTGATGAGGCAAAGGCCACAGCACGGGCTCTGCGCGCACGCCTGGCGGTAAATTCCATTCCAGTTGCGTGGGCAAGCCAGAGTCGCCGGGGTTGATCCAATAGGTGTGCCACTGTGGCGCATGTTCAAGCGACAAGCCCACCCAAATGGCTTGCCCGGCTTGCACACCGTTGGGCGCATGCGCCACCAATTCAGCCCGAATTTGCGGTGTGCTGACGGTGGCGTTTTGCGCCCCAGCGTGTCCTAGCCATGCCAACACGAGGCCCAACATCAGTTGTCGCCCCACCCGAATCCAAGCAGCAGAAAAATCAGTCATCCCGCAATGGTATCGGCACAGGCCGTAAGATGCGGGGATGGCCGCCAATACCCGCACCTCACCCACTGACAGCGCGCATCGTTGGGATGCTTTGCGCTCGCCGCAATTCAATGCCATCGATGCCCAACGTGCTGTGGCCGTTTTGCCCTTGGGCGCAACAGAGCAACACGGACCGCATTTGCCTTTGTCGGTGGATACGGTGTTGGTCGAGGGCGTGATCCAAGCCGCCTTGTCTCATTTGACGGCGCAAGATCCGGTCTGGGTCTTGCCAACGCAAACTGTGGGCTTGAGCACCGAGCACATCGCTTTTGCGGGCACGCTGACTTTGTCTGCCCAAACCGCGATCGCGCTTTGGTGCGATTTGGGCGCTTCACTGGCGCGCGCGGGCTTCAAAAAATTGCTCATGTTCAACGCCCACGGGGGCAATGTGGGGTTGATGGATGTCGTCGCGCGCGAGTTGCGTGCGCAACATGGTCTGCTGGTTTACAGCAGCAGTTGGTACAACTTGCCCATTGAAGCGGCGGTGATGCAACAGTTTTCAGCGCAGGAACACCGTTTTGGCATCCACGGTGGCGAGATCGAGACTTCAATGATGCTGGCGCTTGCCCCTGACTGGGTCGACATGTCGCAGGCGCAAAACTTCGCTTCGACCTCTCAAGACCGCGCAGCGCGGTATGACATCTTGGGCAACGGCAAAAGCGCCAAGCTGGGCTGGCACATGCAAGACTACAACCCGCAAGGCGCTGTGGGCAATGCCGCTGCAGCCTCAGCGGCCAAAGGGCAGGCGCTGATTGACAGCGCCGGCGAGCAGTTGGCCAATTTGTTGCGCGAACTGATCGACTTGCCCTTGAGCACCCTCAGGCAAAAGTGATCCAGCTTTGGTGTTGTGGCGTCTCCAGATGCGCCACACTGTTGTAAGACACCAGCGTGTGGCGCTTGGGGTTGAAGGTGAATTCGCTCACCGAACAATTGCGAATTCGCAAATTCAACTCAATCGTGGCCTGAGCAGGCAATCCCAACACATGCCCCACCGCCGTGGAAATCGGCCCGCCGCTGGAGACCAGCAACACATTGCCCTCGCATTGGCTGCGAATGTGCTCAAGCGCAGAAGTGACGCCTGCTAAAAACTCGGCGTAAGTAGGCATGCCACGCGGCTGCGTGCGGCCTTGCATCCATTGCGAAAGTCCGTCGCGCAACATCCGAAAATGGGCTTTGTAGCCTTCGGGCGTTGTTGGCTTGATCAGAGTTGATGAGTGCACGGTTTCAATCACCGCTTCGCTGTCGTATTCGTTCAAGCCCGGCCACCGCAGCGACTCGTGCGTCAATCCCAAGCCTTGTTCAATGCCTTGCAAGGTTTGAAGATGCCGTTTGAGCGTTCCAGTGATCACTGCATCAAATCGCAAACCCAGCGCGCGCCAGTGCTCGCCCAAGCGTTGCGCTTGCTGCTGACCCAAGGGGCTGAGTTGATCGTAATCGGCAGCGCCCAATGAAGCCTGCCCGTGGCGTACCAAATAAAGTTGTCCCATGCGTGCATTGTGAAGCGCTGCGTGGCATTCCACGGTCACGCGTGAGACGCCTCAAGCCGGTGCGGACAGTTGCTCCCAGCGTTCGAGCGCTTGCATCAAGGCGTCTTCAATTTCACCGTCCCGCGCGTGAAGTTGTGCCGCGCGAGCGGGATCGCTGTACACCGCCGGGTCTTCCAAAGACGCACGCAAAGTGACTTGCTCGGCCTCTAGCGATGCGATCAATTCGGGCAGCGCATCGAGTTCGCGCTGCTCTTTGTAGCTGAGCTTGCGCGGCTTGGCTGTGTGGGTCGCGTTGGACTTGGGCGCTGCAACAGGGGAGCTTTTCGTGGGCGCAGCTTGCTGCTGGGCGTTGAGCAAACCCCGCGCGCGGTTGGCCTGTGTCATCCAGTCGTTGACGCCGCCTTCGTACTCGCGCCAAAAACCGGGACGCTCTGGCGTGCCTTCAAAGACCAAGGTGCTGGTCACGACGTTGTCCAAGAACGTGCGATCGTGGCTGACGATGAACACCGTGCCGTCGTAGCTTTGCAGCAGCTCTTCGAGCAACTCCAGCGTGTCAATGTCCAAGTCGTTGGTGGGCTCGTCCAGCACCAGCACATTGGCTGGACGCGCAAACAAACGCGCCAACAACAAGCGGTTGCGCTCGCCGCCCGACAACGAACGAACCGGAGACGTGGCGCGCGCAGGTGAAAACAAAAAATCATCCAGGTAGCTTTTGACGTGTTTGCGCTGGGAGCCGATTTCAATCCACTCGCTGCCAGGGCTGATGAAGTCTTCCAGCGTCGCGTCCATGTCCAATGCATCGCGCAATTGGTCAAAGTAAGCCACTTGCAGATTCGCGCCTTGCCTGATCTTGCCGCTGTCGCTGGCCAACTCGCCCAAAATCATTTTGAGCAAGGTGGTTTTGCCCACGCCGTTGGGGCCAATCAAGCCAATTTTGTCGCCACGCAAAAACGTGGCCGAAAAATCCTGAGCAATCACCTTGTGCTCAAAGCGCTTGGAGACATCGCTCAATTCGGCCACCAACTTGCCCGAGCGCGCGCCGCTGTCCACATCCAGCTTGACTTGCCCCACCGCATCGCGCCGTGTTTGACGCTTGCTGCGCAAAGCCTCCAAACGCGCAATGCGGCTTTGGCTGCGCGTGCGCCGCGCCTCCACCCCTTTGCGCACCCACACCTCTTCAGCCGCCAACAGCTTGTCGGCCTTGGCATTGATCACAGCTTCTTGCGCGAGTTGTTCTTCTTTTTGCGCTTGATACTGCGCAAAATTGCCCGGATAAGACAACAGACGACCTCGATCCAGCTCCACAATGCGCGTCGCA
>CAIYFE010000017.1 GCA_903925445.1 uncultured Burkholderiales bacterium
AAACGTGGCCTCTCAGTGGGACAAATTGGCGGAAAAGGGGCGCATCACTTCAGAGCAAGTGGCGCAATACAAAGCCAACTTGCAGTCGGTGGAGTTTTTGGGCGAGCTGGGCGATTGCGACTTGATCATCGAAGCCATCGTCGAGCGCTTGGACATCAAGAAAAACTTTTTCCATGAACTGGAGGCTTTGGTCAAACCCGAGACCGTGTTGGCCACCAACACATCCTCGTTGTCCGTGACGGCGATTGCTTCGGTTTTGAAACGCCCCGAGCAGTTTGCGGGCTACCACTTTTTCAACCCCGTGCCTTTGATGAAAGTGGTGGAAGTGATCGCGGGTTTGAAAACCGATCCCAGCGTCTGCCAACGCCTTGCCCAATACGCCCAAGACATGGGACACAAAGCCGTGGTGGCGCAAGACACGCCAGGCTTCATCGTCAACCACGCCGGACGCGGCTACGGCACCGAAGCGCTGCGTGTGGTCTCCGAAGGCATCGCCGACTTTGCAACGGTGGATCGAATTTTGAAAGACCAAGTGGGCTTCAAACTCGGCCCCTTCGAGTTGATGGATTTGACTGCCTTGGACGTCTCACACCCCGTCATGGAGTCGATTTACCAACAGTATTACGACGAACCACGCTACCGCCCCAGCGTCATCACGGCGCAACGATTGGCGGGCGGTGTGGTGGGCAAAAAAGTGGGGGAAGGTTTTTACAAATATGTCAACGGTGCCGCACAAATTGCGCCCGAAGCGCCCGCACCCGTCGTGCAGGAAATGCCCCCCGTGTGGGTGTCTTCGCGCGCCATGCGACGCGCGGAATTGCTGCAATTGCTCAAAGACTTGGGCGCCAAAATTGAAACGGGCGCGTCGCCCTCCGCACAAGCCCTGTGCATCGTGGCGCCGTTGGGTTTTGATGTGACCACCGTGGCCATCGTGGAGCGACTCGATCCAGCGCGCACCGTGGGCATTGACTTGTTGATCGACGATCAAATCACCAAACGGCGCGTGCTCGCCACCAACCCCGCCACGCGAGCAGACATGCGCGACGCCGCACACGCCCTGTTTGCCCGAGACGGCAAGGCCGTGAGCGTGATTCGCGACAGCGGCGGCTTTGTGACGCAACGCGTGGTTGCCACCATCATCAACATTGCTTGCGACATTTGCCAACAAGGCATCTGCAGTCCACAAGATTTGGAAACCGCTGTCACCTTGGGCTTGGGTTACCCGATGGGGCCTTTGACCATGGGCGACAAATTTGGTCCCACCGAGATTTTGGAAGTTCTCTTCAACGTGCAAACCGTTTACGGCGATCCACGTTATCGCCCCAGCCCTTGGTTGCGTCGACGCGGCGCGATTGGGCTGAGTTTGAGTCACATCGAGTCTTGAATGTCTGAACAACTCAAAAGCACCAGCCAAGGTCAAACGCTGATCTTGACGCTGTCCAATCCAACGCTGCGCAACGCCCTAGGACCGCAAATTTATGCAGCGGGCGTGGAGGCGTTGAGCGTGGCCGAAAGCAATCCTGAAATTCGCAGCGTCATCATCACCGGCGAAGGTGCCAACTTTTGCGCGGGAGGCAATTTGCAACGCCTGCTTGGCAACCGCGAGTTGCCCCGTGAGGTGCAAGCGCAAAGCATCGAAGGTTTGCACAACTGGATGGAGGCCATTCGCACCTACCCCAAGCCCATCATCGCCGCGGTAGAAGGCGCTGCCGCTGGGGCAGGCTTTTCGCTGGCTTTGATGTGCGACATGGTGGTGGCAGCGCGCGACAGCGTGTTTGTCATGGCTTACAGCAACATTGCGCTTTCACCCGATGGTGCAGGCAGCTGGAGCCTTGGCAATGCCTTGCCCAAGCAATTGGCCAGTGAGTTGCTGATGCTGGGCGAGCGCATCGGCGCACAGCGCTTGCACGAGCTGGGGGTGGTCAATCGCGTGGTGGATTCAGGTTCAGCGCTGCAAGAAGCCTTGGCATTGGCAGAGCGTCTGAACGCACGGGCGCCCAATTCGATCGCCAGCATCAAAGAGTTGATCAACGATGCCCGCACACAAAACATCACCCCGCACCTTGCACAAGAGCGCGATCACTTTGTCAACAACTTGCATCACGCCAACGCGGGCATTGGCATCGCGGCGTTTTTGAACAAAGAAAAACCAATCTACAAATAAGCTTGTGCGTCTCGGGCGCGACAAGTTTTCATTTTTGGGTCACACACAAGACAGGCTATGGACGAACCAATTCTTAACATAGAGGAACGCGAGTCAATCAACGCTGGGCGCTGGTTCTCATCTCTTTCACCTTCACTCAGGCATGACATTCTTCGATGCGCTTACGTCAGACGATGCAAAGACGGCGATTTGATCGCGGCGCGTGGCGACGCGCCCGAAGAGTGGATGGCCTGTGCCAAAGGCGCGGTGCGGGTGAGCTCGACCTCGCTGTCGGGCAAGCAAATCACCTTCACCTACGTGGAGCCGGGAATTTGGTTTGGCGACGTCGCCATCTTGGACGGCGATCGGCGCACGCACGATGTGTACGCGCATGGCGACACCACCATTTTGTGCGTGGCCAAAGCGGATTTTCAAAAAATCTTGAGCCAACACGTGGAGTTCTACGACGCGATGCTGCGCTTGCAATCGCGCCGAATTCGCCAGCTGTTTGGCTTGGTCGAGGACCTCAACACCCTGCCCTTGCGCTCTCGCTTGGCCAAGCAGTTGTTGCACTTGGCACGCAGCTACGGTGTGCCATCGTTGAGCAATGCGCAAGAAATTCGCATCGGATTGCAACTGGCTCAAGAAGAGCTGGCGCAGTTGTTGGGAGCCTCACGTCAGCGCGTCAACCAAGAGCTCAAAGCGATGGAGCGCGAAGAAGCCATTCGCATCGAAGCGGGTGGCTTGGTGATTCGCAATCGAGAAGCCCTGCTTCGCATCAGCGAAGCCGATCATTGACAGGAGCCTTGCCATGAGCCGGGACGAAAATTTTGTTGGAACCCGGCCCGTGAGCGAAGCGCACAGCTTTGACGTGGCCGTGTTGCAAGCATGGCTGACGCAGCATTTGAGCGGGTTTGCAGGGCCTTTGAGCGTTGAAATGTTCAAAGGCGGCCAATCCAACCCCACCTACAAATTGGTGACGCCCAGCAAAAGCTACGTGATGCGCGCCAAGCCTGGCCCCGTCGCCAAGCTTTTGCCTTCTGCGCATGCGGTTGAACGCGAATTCGCCGTCATGCAAGGCCTATACGGCACCGATGTGCCGGTGGCACAAATGCATGTGCTGTGCGAAGACGAATCGGTCATTGGCCGCGCCTTTTATGTGATGGAGTTTGTGCAAGGGCGTGTGCTGTGGGACCAAACCTTACCGGGCTTGAGCAACGCGGAGCGCGGCGCCATTTACGACGAAATGAATCGCGTGATCGCCGCTTTGCACACCGTGCCCTTTGCTGAACGTGGGCTGGCCAACTACGGCAAACCGGGCAATTACTTTGAGCGTCAAATTGGACGCTGGAGCAAGCAGTACACAGCGTCGATCACTCAACCCATTGAAGAAATGGATCGCTTGATCGAATGGTTGCCCGCCCACATTCCAGCCAGCGCCTTGGATGCCAGCAAAGTCAGCATCGTGCACGGCGACTATCGGCTGGATAACTTGATGTTTCATCCCACCCAACCCCGCGTGTTGGCGGTGTTGGATTGGGAGCTGTCCACCATTGGGCATCCCTTGGCCGACTTCAGCTATCACTGCATGGCTTGGCACATTCCGCCGGGTTCATTTCGCGGCATTGGCGGCGTGGACGTCAAAGCCTTGGGCATTCCGTCTGAAACCGAATACATCCACCGTTACTGCGACCGAACGGGTTTGGCCACACCGGCCGATCTCAAAAACGACTGGAACTTCTACCTGGCCTACAACATGTTCCGCATTGCGGCCATCTTGCAAGGCATCGCCAAACGCGTTGAGGCCGGCACGGCTTCCAGCGCACAAGCCAAGGCGTCTGGCGCGGGCGCTCGCCCCATGGCCGAATTGGCTTGGAAATTTGCTCAACTGGCTTAAAACAACACATCACACAAGGAGACCACCATGAATTTCGACTACACCGACAAGGTCAAGGACATGCAAGCGCGCTTGCTGGCGTTCATGGATCAGCACATCTACCCCAACGAAAAACGTTTTTTTGCAGAAATTGCAGAAAACCGCGCCAAGGGCAACCCTTGGATTCCCACCAAAATCGTGGAAGAGCTCAAACCCAAAGCGCGCGCAGCGGGATTGTGGAATTTGTTTTTGCCACACAGCAAACGCGCGCCCGAGGGATTGACCAACCTGGAGTACGCGCCCCTGTGCGAAATCATGGGACGCGTTCCATTTGCTGCCGAAGTGTTCAACTGCTCCGCGCCTGACACGGGCAACATGGAAACCTTCGAGCGCTACGCCAGCGAGGAACTCAAAGACGAATGGCTGGAGCCACTGTTGCGAGGCGAAATTCGTTCGGCGTTTTTGATGACCGAACCCGCTGTGGCGTCATCAGATGCCACCAACATTCAATGCCGCATTGAGCGCGATGGCGACGAGTACGTCATCAACGGCACCAAATGGTGGAGCTCGGGCGCAGGCGATCCTCGTTGCGCGGTCTACATCGTGATGGGCAAAACCGATCCCGAAGCGCCACGTCACTCGCAGCAAAGCATGATCATCGTGCCCGCCAACGCCAAAGGCGTGACGGTCAAACGCCCCCTGACCGTGTTCGGCTACGACGACGCCCCGCACGGCCACATGGAAGTGGAATTGAAAAACGTGCGTGTTCCCGTGGGCAATTTGTTACTCGGCGAAGGCCGTGGTTTTGAAATCGCGCAAGGCCGCTTAGGCCCTGGACGCATTCACCATTGCATGCGCACCATCGGTTGCGCCGAACGGGCGCTGGAGTTGATGTGCAAACGCTTGAACAGCCGCGTGGCTTTTGGCAAACCTGTCAGCGCGCAGGGCGTGTGGCACGAGCGCATTGCCGAATCGCGCATCATGATTGAGCAGGCTCGTTTGTTGACGCTCAAAGCCGCCTACATGATGGACACCGTGGGCAACAAAATTGCTCGCACCGAAATCGCCATGATCAAAGTGATCGCGCCCAACATGGCCACGCAAATCATCGATTGGGCGATCCAAGCCCACGGCGCAGGCGGCGTGAGCGACGACTTCCCGCTGGCCTATGCCTACGCCCACCAACGCACCTTGCGCTTGGCCGACGGCCCCGATGAAGTGCACCGCAATGCGATTGCCAAATTGGAGTTGGCCCGCCACATCGCGACGGCGCCTCAAGACGTGGAGATGCCGGTGACTCGGGGGTGTTGATCGATGGATCAAACGATTCTGGGAATTAAAGCGTAATTCTCAGAATCGTATTCGCATTCACAGTGTTGGTCGTACAGCTTCTATTTGTTGCGTACAAATGCAAGTTGTCATTGCTCACCGCCAGACCAAAACCGCCACATAAACCGACTTTATTGGCAGGCCAGTTGCCCACTGTGTTACTCACAATGATGCGTCCTTGCCCCGTCGATAAATTCATCTTGATGATTGCGCCGTTGTCACCGTTGCCTTGATCCAATATATACAAGTACCCACCCAAAACAGCCATGCCGACGGGGTGTGAAAAATTTACGAGTGAGCCAGTGCTTGAATCTGTATAACTGGCGATCTCGGTATAGTGGCTGCAATCTGATGCAACTCGCATCAATTTAGAAAAACCAATGCTGGTGATATAAATATTCGTACCGTCTGAAGCCAAAGCTGTCGGCGGATTGCTCAAAGCACATGTAGCCGGAGTTGCGGGCGTGATTGTGTTTGCGTTTATCGAAAAAATGGCAAGCGTGCTTGCCGTATCCGCAGCATACAAAACACTTGAACTAAAACTAATTATTCCGCCGAAATTGTGATTGTTATCTGCGATCAATGGCGTTGTTAAATTAGAAATATTAAAAATTCTTTGACCATTGTTATTTGATCCTGTTCCGGTCACAAAAATACTTCCGGCATTTGACACAATGCCATTGGCCGCTTGAAAAGTACTTTGAGTGATGAGCGCTCCAGTATCTCCTGCCAGCTTCCAAATGGTTCCAGTCGCAGTGGAATCCGTTACATAAATAGAAGTATCCCCAGTATTGGTGGATTGCGTGATGAACCCAGGAGAAGATAAGCTCACTTGCGAGAACACATCGATCGAAACCGATGAACCACTCGAATTTTGATTTGAAGAAGAATTATTGCTTCCTCCCCCTGCACCCCCTCCACAAGCAATCAGTAGCAACATGCTCAAAAAAGAGCAAACAATCAAAATCTTTTTCATAAATACATTCATCGGATAACAAACACTTTACTTGATCTGAACCACGCATTCAGATGCTGATAAAGTAGAAGATCTTTCTTTTTCCGACCCACGAACATGTTTCGAAGCTTGCTTGCATTTGTTTTTTGTTTTTCAGCAATGAATATGAATTCATTTGCCCAAACAAATTCAGAAAATGCAGGAAAAAAATACTCAAGCGACGTTGCTGCGTCTATTTCAAAAGATTCGTCGGGCAAAACAACACCCGAAGTCAGTCAATCGTTGCAAGCCCATCCGCCTCAATCCGGCAATGAGCCCATGCTCACTTTGGGGCCTAAAAAC
>CAIYFE010000018.1 GCA_903925445.1 uncultured Burkholderiales bacterium
GGGTTGACGCAGCCCCTGGGGGCTGGCTTGTACCCAGGCTTCCAACTGACGCAAGACATCCAAATCGAACCCGCGTCCACCGCCTTGGTAGGCAAACGTGGCATCGGTGAATCGGTCGCACAACACCACCTCGCCCCGAGCCAGCGCGGGCTCGATGACTTGTTGCAAATGATCGCGTCGGGCGGCAAAGATGAGCAAGGATTCGGTCAAAGAATCCATCGGCGCGTGCAGCACCAGTTCGCGCAGCTTTTCTGCCAAGGGCGTTCCCCCCGGCTCACGGGTGAGCGTGACCTGACGACCTTGCGCCCGAAAGGCTTGCGCCAAGCCCTCGATGTGCGTGGACTTGCCGGCGCCGTCGATGCCTTCAAAACTGATGAATAAACCTGTGCTGGACATAGCCCTCTATTTTGCCTGTCCTGCTTTGAGCTGAAATTGGGCGACCGCCGCGTTGTGCTCTTCCAGCGTCGCGCTGAATTGGCTGGTGCCGTCGCCTCGCGCCACAAAGTACAAGGCGTTGCTTTTGGCGGGTTGCACCGCTGCCCACAGCGCATTGCGCCCCGGCATGGCGATGGGCGTGGGTGGCAAACCTTTGCGGGTGTAGGTGTTCCACGGCGAGTCGGTGTGCAAGTCGGCGCGGTGCAAGTTGCCATCGAAGGCGTCGCCCATGCCGTAAATCACGGTGGGGTCGGTTTGCAGTGGCATGTCAATGCGCAAGCGGTTGTGAAACACGCTGCTGATCATGGCGCGGTCGCTTTCGCGGCCTGTTTCTTTTTCAATCACGCTGGCCAGCACCAAAGCCTCCTGAGGTGTTTTGATCTCGATGTTGGGATCTCGCGCCTCCCAAGCCTGCGCCAAGTGACGGTTCATGGCATTGGCGGCACGCTGCATCAGGTGCAGCTCGGAAGTGCCTTTGCCGTAGGTGTAGGTGTCTGGAAAAAATCGGCCTTCGGGCGCCACGCCGGGCAGGCCCAGCAGCGTCATCAAAGACTCGTTGCTCAAACCCTGGGCATCGTGTTTCAGACCATCGGCTTTGTTGAGCGCGGCGCGAAACTGCTTGAACGTCCAGCCGTCGATCAAGGTCACGGCTTTGAGGCTTTCTTCGCCTCGGGTGAGCTTGCGCAGCAAATCCAAGGGCGTGTTGCCCCGGGCCAACTCATAACTTCCCGCGCGAAGTTTGCGCGATTGGCCGCTGAATTTGAAAAAGGTGAACAACACATCGGGGTTGATGTCCACGCCCGAATCCATCACGACCACGGCCATTTCACGCACCGAGGTTTGGGGTTCGATGGCGACATCGACCAAGGGCGCGTTGAGTGTCAACGGTGAAAAAAGCCAAGCGCTGACAGCGGCCACTGAAAGAATCAGAAGGCTCAACAACACCCAAAAAATTCGCCGAATAAGCTTGAACACAACCCTGTTCCTGTGAGGTTCATCAAAACGGGCATGATAATTCACACATGTCAAGCTTTCTCGAATCATTGAACGGCGTTGCGCCTGTCCCGCATTGGGGCGTTCTTCGCGCCAGCGGCGCCGATGCAGCCAACTTTTTGCACAACCAACTGACGCAAGACGTGCTGTTGCTGCCTGACGGGCAAGCGCGATTGGCCGCTTTTTGCAATGCCAAAGGGCGGGTCCAAGCAAGTTTTGTGGTGCTCAAGCTGGATTCAGAAAACATCTTGTTGGTGATGCATCAAGATTTATTGCCGCAAACCTTGAAACGCCTGAGCATGTTTGTGCTGCGCGCCAAGGTCAAGCTCAGCGATGCCTCCAGCGAGTTTGAGCTGCGGGGGCTTTTGGGTCACCCAGCCTCGCCAGCCGCGCCTTGGCAAGTCAGCGCTGGCGACAACGCGCACACGGTGGCGCTTTACCCAGCGGTGGTCGATGGCGTGGCCGTGGCGCGCAGTCTTTGGATCGGTTCAGCGTCAGCCAGCCCACCCCAGGGTCAGCCCGTGAGCTCAGACCTTTGGCATTGGTGCGAGGTGATGAGCGGCGTGTGCCTCATCGGCCAAGCCGTGTACGAGGCCTTCGTGCCGCAAATGCTCAATTACGAATCGGTGGGGGGCGTCAACTTCAAAAAGGGGTGCTACCCCGGCCAAGAAGTGGTGGCGCGCAGCCAATTCCGTGGCACTTTGAAACGCCGCGCCGCTTTGGCACACAGCCCCGTGGCCTTGCTACCCGGGCAAGAAATTTTCACGCCCAGCGACTTGGCGCAGCCCTGCGCCACCGTGGTGTTGAGCGCTGCGCGTCCCGATGGTCAGGGGTTTGACGCGCTCATCAGCGGCACCTTGGAGAGTCAAACCACAGGTTGGCAAACCCAAGAGGGGCAAGCCTTGCACCTGATGGCATTGCCCTACCCCTTGCTGCAAGACATTTAAAGCGCCAAGCGCATTTCAATGTGCGCAATGCCTGCTTCGTCAAACACTTCGCCGTGCGGCACAAATCCGGCGCGCGCATAAAAACCCTGCGCACTGCATTGCGCATGCAGCACGATGCAGGTGTCGCCCCGGGCTTTGGCGGTCTCGATCAAGCTAGCCAAGACGCGTTTGCCCAAATCGCTGCCGCGCATGACTTTCATCACCGCCATGCGACCAATGCGCGCGACACCCGGTGCATGACGGGTCAAGCGAGCCGTGGCCAAGGCCATGCCCATGCGGTTGAGCGCCACCACATGCGTGGCGGTCGCGTCTTCTTCATCGCATTCCATGTGCTCGGGCACGTGTTGTTCTTGCACAAACACGGCATGGCGCAGCGGAAAAGCCAACGCTTGGAGTTCATTCCAAGTGCCTTGACGCAACTCGATCATGTCCTGCCCAGCTTCAAACGCCAGCATCATCTCTCGCAAAGCCGTTGGAATGGGTTGAGATTTTTTGAGGGCGGGATTGGCGTAGACATAAACCATCTCGCAGGTGATGAGCAATTCATCGCCTCTGAAAATGGCACCGGTGTAAGTCATGGATGAGTTGCCCATGCGCTCGCATTTCATGCACACATCCAGCCAATCTTCCATTTCGGCAGAGGCGTGGTAGTCGAGCGAGGCTTTTTTGACGTACAAGTCGCCGCCCAATTGGTGCATGGTCAATTCGTAGGGCAATGCCAATGCGCGCCAGTAATCGGCAATGGCATTGTCAAAGTACATCAAGTAGTGGCCGTTGAAGACAATTTTTTGAATGTCCACCTCTACCCAGCGCACACGAAGTCGGTGAGCCAGTCGAAAATCGGTGCGTTTCATGCAGACTCCTGGTTGGCAAAAGCGTGTTTGAGAGCGCGGGCGGCATCCATGCGCGCGGTGTTGGCCTGCGCAATGGCTCGCCCCATTTGGATGAAGCTGTGTACCACGCCGCGATAGATTTCCAAATCCACAGCAACCCCCGCCATGCGCAAGTGATCCGCATAGGCCACGCCCTCGTCCACCAAGGGATCGCATTCTGCCAAGCCCATCCAAGCGGACGCGATCCCAGAAACATCGGAATTCTCGAGCGCAGAAAAACGCGGATCCAACCGGTCTTGCTCGCTTCGCAAGTAGTTGCCATAAAAATAATCGATGGTGGCTTTTTCCAATACAAACCCTTTTTCATACAAATGCATCGACGCCATGGGTTGCGCTGAACAGCCTGGGTAAAACAGAATTTGCAGGCGCAACTCGATGCCTCGGTCTCTTGCAAACACAGCGCAAGCCGCGCTCAAGGTGGCGCCTGCGCTGTCGCCTCCAACCGCGATGCGCTGCGGGTCGAGTCCGAGTGAGCTGGCGTTTTGGTGCAGCCACAGCAAGGCGTCTTCGGCGTCGTTGTGCGCGGTTGGGAATTTGTGTTGTGGCCCCAAGCGGTAATCCAAAGACATGACCGCGCAACCCGCCAAATGTGCCAAATGGCGGCACAAAGAAGCATGGGTTTCGGGACTGCCCACGGTAAAACCCCCACCGTGAAAGTAAAGCAACACAGGTAAATTGGCGGCTGGATGTTCAGCCCACAACTTGGCGCGAATGTGTGCGCCGTCGCGGGTTGGAATGAACACCGTGTCATCGCGTGCCATTTTGTGCGCGTCCAGCTCCAACACTTGCGAGCCAATGGCGTACGCCGCCTTGGCTTGTTCAGGGTTGAGCATGTGCAATGGTGGGCGACCCGCTTTGGCAATAGCGTGCAGCAGATGTCGGCTTTCAGCGGTGAGCAGACTTTGTGGGTTGCGTGGGTGACTCATGAAGCGTGATTTTTTTGTTTTTGCCTTTTATAGTGTGCCATGTCACAAATTTTGTACTTAACCAACATTCAAATCGACTTTGGTGTTTTGTCCACCTTGTCGGATATTTGCCAGCAAAACAAAATCAGTCGGCCCTTGGTCGTCACCGATGCCGGCGTTCGCGCTGTGGGAATTTTGGACAAAGCCCTTGCGGCGCTGAACCACCCCACCGCGATTGAACACGTCGCGGTCTTTGATCAAACCCCTTCCAACCCAACCGAAGCCGCAGTCCGCGAAGCCGTTGCACTCTACCAAGCGCAACGCTGCGATGGGTTGATTGCTGTGGGTGGCGGTTCATCCATCGATTGCGCCAAAGGCGTGGCCATTGCCGCGACTCACCCTGGGCCGCTCAAAACCTACGCCACCATCGAAGGCGGCTCGCCCAAAATAACGGCTGCTGTCGCGCCCTTGATCGCGGTGCCCACCACTGCGGGCACGGGCAGCGAAGTCGCTCGCGGTGCCATTGTGATCGTCGACGACGGCCGCAAACTGGGCTTTCACTCTTGGCACCTGATGCCCAAAGCGGCATTGCTCGATCCTGAGTTGACGCTGGGCTTGCCCGCTGCTTTGACCGCGGCAACGGGCATGGATGCCATCGCGCACTGCATGGAAACTTTCATGGCTGCGCCCTTCAATCCGCCCGCTGACGGCATTGCGCTGGATGGCTTGACACGCGGTTGGGCGCACATCGAACGCGCCACCCACGACGGCCAAGATCGCGACGCCCGCTTGAACATGATGAGCGCCTCCATGCAAGGTGCGATGGCGTTTCAAAAAGGCTTGGGCTGTGTGCATTCCTTGAGCCACAGCTTGGGCGGCGTCAACCCACGCCTGCACCACGGCACTTTGAATGCGATGTTCTTGCCCGCTGTGGTGCGCTTCAACGCTCACGCCCCTTCGGTGCAAAAAGACCAGCGCATGCAACGCATGGCCTACGCCATGAATTTAGGTCACATGGACGATGCGCACCAAGCAGCACAATCCATTGCCACGGCCATTGTGGCGATGAATCAACGCTTGGGCTTGGCCACAGGCTTGGCCGCCTTGGGCGTGCAAGAAGCGTGGTTTGACAAAATCATCGCAGGCGCGATGGCGGATCACTGCCACAAAACCAACCCACGCATCGCCACCGCGCAAGACTATCGGCAAATGCTGCTTGATTCGATGTGATCGCCTAAAAAGCCCTGGGTGCGCGATGCGCCCAAGCGCCGCGTGTCACAGACTTTGAACGCGCGCTAAGTCGGGCTTGTCCAACCACTGCGCCAACTCCTCGGCGAGTTGTTCACTGGCGCGGGTGGCTTGGTTCCAGACCTTCACGCGTGCGGCCAAATCGTTGCCGTAGGTCGTGAAATCGGTGCGATCAGGCAGCTTGCCGTTGGGCAAAGTCTTGACCCATTCGGGGTTAGGCGCCAAGACGATGGTGTTGTCCAAAAACGGGCTAGCCCCGTGACGCCATTGCAGGGCTTTGTCCAGCCAGCCGGGAATCACGGCTTTTTGAAAATGCGGATACAACACCAGCCCTCGGTAGTTCAGATGCAAGTGGTAATCCGTGATGCCGCCATCCCAGTAAGCGCCGCCTGGTGCATCGGCAATGTCGTGGATGGCCTTCAACACAAACGGAATTGAGCAACTGGCTTGCAGCGCTTGCATGAAGTTGCGCTCATTCAAAGCCATGTGCTGGGTGGCAAAGTCGTGCTGCCCAAAAGGCAGCGCGGCCGCTTGCGCTGAAAACACCACCCGCTCCAACAAAGTGCCCATCCACGGTCTGTGCGTCGCGTTCAACACATAAGCCCCCGCATAACCCAGGGGCGTGAGCAAGCCATGTTCACGCGCCAAAAGGCCGCGTCCGCGCGAGGTCACCACATGCAAACGGTAGCGCGAATGACTCAGCACCTCGCCCACACGGCCGCCATAAAACGCTTGCAGGCTGCGTCCAAACTCGTCGCTCACTTGCTGCGCGCTGGGTCGTTTTTGCCCCTCTGGAACTTCGTAATGCTGATGGATGTAGTCGTGTGCCAAGCGCTCAAAGGCTTGCACGGGCTGGTCTAAACAGGCTGTGGCCATGCGCCAAGCGCCAATCGAAGCGCCCACCAAATCGATGGGTTGCTGGCTGCGCGGCAACCACTCGCCAAACAAGAATCGATCTATGGCGCCCAAGATCAACCCCTTGGGACCGCCTGCGGCGGCAGGAATCACATCCACATGTTGGGGTGCTAGGCCGTTTTGATGCAGATGCGCGCGGGCTTTGGGGCCAGCGTAGATGTGGAGCGCGGCGGGTCTAGACATGGCATTACTTCTTGAGCCCTTGTAACTTGGCAAACGCCGACGCCATTGCCGACCCCTGCCCTGCAGCGGGCGCTGATGCATAACCGCCTGCGCCGCGTTGGCGGTTATCCCGCCCCGCATGCTCAAAGCGGTTGTCACGTGCTCCACCGTCTTTGCGCGCGGGCACGGCATCGAGCTTCATGGTCAGGCTGATGCGTTTACGAGGTACATCGACTTCTAGCACTTTGACTTTGACGATGTCGCCGGTTTTGACCACTTCGCGGGCATCGGTGATGAACTTGTGGCTGAGTTGACTCACATGGATCAAACCATCTTGGTGAACGCCCAAGTCCACAAACGCCCCAAACGCGGCCACGTTGCTGACCGTGCCTTCCAGCACCATGTCAACGTGCAGGTCTTTGATGTCTTCGATGCCGTCTTGCAGTTTGGCAACTTTGAAATCGGGGCGTGGGTCGCGGCCTGGTTTTTCCAGCTCGCTCAAAATGTCTTTGACCGTGATCACACCGACGCTGTCGTTGGCAAACAGCTCGGGTTTCAAGGTTTTGAGCATGTCGGCGCGGCCCATCAACTCGGCCACGGGTTTGCCGGTTTGCGCCATGATGCGTTCGACCACGGGATAAGTTTCGGGGTGCACCCCCGTCATGTCCAGCGGGTTGTCACCGCCTCGAATGCGTAAAAAGCCCGCACTTTGCTCAAAGGTTTTAGCCCCTAAACCCGTGACCTTGAGCAATTGCTGGCGATTGGCAAAGGCCCCGTTGGCTTCGCGCCAACGCACCACGGCTTTGGCGGTGGTGGTGGATAAACCCGACACGCGGGTCAGCAACGGCACGCTGGCGGTGTTCAGATCAACGCCCACTTTGTTTACGCAGTCCTCAACCACGGCTTCGAGCGTGCGCGCCAACTCGCTTTGGTTGACATCGTGTTGGTATTGACCCACGCCAATCGATTTGGGATCGATCTTGACCAACTCCGCCAACGGGTCTTGAAGACGCCGCGCAATGCTGGCCGCCCCGCGCAGACTCACGTCCACATCGGGCATTTCTTGGCTGGCATATTCGCTGGCACTGTAGACCGAGGCACCGGCCTCACTCACCACCACTTTGTCGATGACCTTGCGGGCATCGTGTTTGGCCAACCGTTTGATCAACTCACCCGCCAGTTTGTCGGTTTCACGGCTGGCCGTTCCGTTGCCAATGGCAATCAGGTTAACGCAGTGTTTTTCGCACAAAAGCGCCAAGGTGTGCAAGGAGCCGTCCCAGTCTTTGCGCGGCTCATGAGGATAAACAGTGGCCGTCTCTACCAGCTTTCCGGTGGCATCAACCACGGCGACTTTGACGCCCGTGCGAATGCCGGGGTCTAAGCCCATCACCACCCGCGGACCCGCCGGTGCGGCCAACAACAGGTCTCGCAAGTTGTCAGCAAATACTTTGATCGCGACTTGTTCGGCTTCTTCGCGCAAGCGGGTGAACAAATCGCGCTCGGTAGACAAGCTGAGTTTCACGCGCCATGTCCATGCCACACATTTGCGAATCAAATCATCGCTGGGTCTGTTTTTGTGGCTCCAACCCAAATGCAGCGCGATCTTGCCTTCGGTCACGCTGGGCTTGCCCGGTTCGGGCTCGATGGGCAAGACCAATTTGGCGTCGAGTATTTCGAGGGTTCGACCCCGAAAAACCGCCAATGCACGGTGTGACGGCACACGACCTATGGGCTCGTCGTATTCAAAATAGTCGCGAAACTTGGCCACGTCCACCTGGTTTTCGTCTTTGCCGCTGGCAAGTTTGCTGCGAAACAATCCCTCGGCCCACAGCCATTCGCGCAACTGTTGCACCAAGGCGGCGTCTTCAGCCCAACGCTCGCTCAATAGGTCACGCACCCCATCAAACACGGCGGCCACGGTGCTGAAGTCAGCCCCTTCAATTTGACCCGCGGGCAATAGGAAGGCTTGGGCTTCGGTTTGAGGGTCGAGTGACGGATCGTTGAACAA
>CAIYFE010000019.1 GCA_903925445.1 uncultured Burkholderiales bacterium
CTCATTGACCAACGCCCTCGAGCAAGGCTTTGCTGTTTTGAGTTCTGACGCGGGCCATTCAGCGGCAAATCCAAGCTTTGGCATCGACCCGCAAGCGCGTTTGGACTATGGCTACCAAGCGGTTGGCAAGTTAACGCCCATGGCCAAATCCATCATTGAGGTGGTCTACGGCAAACGCCCTGATCGCTCCTACTTTGCAGGTTGCTCGAACGGTGGGCGCCATGCCTTGGTCACGGCCTCGCGTTACTTCAAAGATTACGACGGCATTTTGGCAGGCGCGCCAGGCTACAACTTACCCAAGGCAGCAACCGCCAACCTAGCGGGCGCAAGACTTTATCAATCGGTGGCCACCACGCAGCCGGTGAAAAATCACATCGATTTGGCCACGGGCATGAGCGATGCCCAACGCCAACTTGTCGCGGACAAAGTGCTTGAGCAGTGCGATGCGCTCGATGGCGCCAAAGACGGTTTGATTCAAAACACGCAAGCTTGTCAGAAAAAATTCAACCTCATCCGCGATGTGCCAAGCTGCGGTGCACAAGCTGACAGCAGCTGCCTCACCGCGGAGCAAAAACAAGTGCTCCAAACCATTTTCAGTGGTCCCAAAACCAGCAAAGGCGAATTGATTTACGCCAGCTTCCCGTTTGATTCGGGTTTTGGCGCTGGTAAATCGGGCGTCCCAAGTGGCGGCAGTCCGGTTGGATCCGGCGTGGCATTTTGGGAATTCTTTGCGCCGCTGAATTTGGACAGTGGCGCAACCGGTTTGATTTTCAAAGCCCCTCCGCAAGATTTGGCCACCTTCAATCCCGTTGAGTTCGCCTTGACCACAGACATCGATGCGCTTTACGCGAGCATGTTCACGCATGACGAGGTTTACAACGAGTCCGCCATGTCTTTCATGACGCCCCCGCACGCCACACAACTCAAGGGCCTCAAAGACAAAGGCGGAAAAATCTTGGTCTACCACGGCGTGAGTGATTCCATTTTCTCAATCCACGACTCCCAAGCATGGCTCAACGGTGTGCAAAAAGACACCGGCAAAAATTTTGCGAAGTTGTATCCCGTGCCCGGCATGGGGCATTGCTCAGGGGGGCCGTCAACCGATCAATTTGATTTGCTGACGCCCTTGGTGCAATGGGTTGAAAACGGTGTGGAGCCCCAAGCTGTCACGGCCTCTGCACGCGGCGCGGGCAACCCCGGTGGCGCCAATTCTGAAGTACCCAGCAGCTGGTCTGCACAGCGCACGCGCCCGCTTTGCCCTTACCCTCAAGTTGCCACTTACAAAGGCAAAGGCTCGTTGGAAGAAGCCAGCTCTTTCAGCTGTCGCTGAGGTCTTTCAGCGCAATTTTCAAATGCTCTTGAAATTGCGCCGCGTCTGCCAGCGCATTGGCGTTGAGCAGCGCCAACTTCACCAAAAACAGTTGCGCGTTTTCGCTGCCTGCTTGATCGATGGCTTGCGCCAAAGCGTCGTAAACGGTTTCGAGTCCAGCAATGTCTAGAGTTTTGGTGTTTGTCATGCGTTATCCGTTTGTCGCATCAAGGCAGTGGTGAGGGCTTGGGTCAGACGCGCGCCGTCTAAGCGCAACCAACGCGCGCAAACGTGTTGGTCAGGTCGCAACAAATAAGCTGCGCCTTGCGTTGTGACGCCATAACGTTTGTGAATGTTGTCTGTCGCATCGTTCAACACTTGGTGTGCTCCGGCCACCGAGCGCTGCGAACTAATCGCCGTGATTCGAATTGGCACACCTTGCGCCGCAAACTGCTCCACTGCCTGCAACACATCGTCAGCAATGGCGGTTGCTTGGGTAAAGCACAACAAATCGAATGCGCCACCGAGGTGATCGAGCAAAAAATCATCGTTGGACAAGCGCACGTTTTGAGGTGGCGCACCGTGCGAGGGGCCTTGCTCGAACAACGCGTTATCGTCTGCAACACAATTCAACACCGAATGCACATAGGCATGCGGCCTGGAGGTGCGCCAATGGTAGAGCGGGCGCACAAAGTCTTGTGTCAACGACAAAGACAAAACGGCGTTTCGCAGCAACTCAAAACCGCCTTTGGGCGGCGCCATGAATCGTGTGCTCTTACCTGCTTCGTCGATGATTTCACGGGCGGCACCCACGCGCTCTTGGCTGTGGTTGTTTAAAAAGTCCACGGGCGCCCAACCCTGGATCACAAAGGCCAAATGCCACCCCAAAGACTGCGCATCTTGAAAGGCCGTGTTGGCGCCACGCACACCAAAAATTGGCAACAAATGCGCGGCGTCCCCGGTGAATATGACGCGATCGTGCACATAACGGGGCAATGTCAAGGTGCGGGCGGAGTAGACAGAACTCCAATCCAACTCCCAAGGTTCTCCCGCGTGACCGATCATGGCCAGTTGTGCATTGATGCGCGCGCTGAGCGATTCGGGTTTGAGCGCTGCCTCGGGCGACTCGCCTTCGGGCAATTGGTAGTCGACCCGCCAAATGCCATGCGGTTCGCGATGCATCAAGATGGTGTTGCCTCGGTTCCAGTCTGGATCAAAGTAAGCGCGGCGTTCGGTGGGATAAGGCAAATTGATTTTGATGTCGGCGATGACAAAAAACCCTTCGTACGAAGCGCCCTCCATTTTCAAATTCATGTCGCTGCGAATGCCCGATCGCCCACCATCGGCGGCGACCAACCAATCGCTTTGAAGTTCATAAACGCCCTCGGGCGTGTCAATGTCAAGCTGGACATGGTCTGAATGCTGGGTGACGCCCACACATTTGTTGCCCCAACGCACCTCAATCAAACCTGTGGCTTGGCAGGCTTGGAGCAAATACTCTTCCATGTATTGCTGCTGAATATTGAGCATGGGACCAAATCGATCATCTGCATCGTGAGGCGCTTCCATTCGAAAAACGCATTGCCCACGATAAAACGAACGCCCAAATCGCCAAGGCAAACCGTTTTCTACCATCCGCTTCGCAACGCCTACTTGTTGCAAGATTTCCATGGAACGACGCGTGAACACAATCGCGCGGCTGCCTTGCGAAACTTGCAATTCCGAGGTAACGATCACGCTGGCAACGCCGTAGCGCGCCAACTCCAACGCGCTGACCATGCCTGCGGGACCCGATCCAACAATGACCACTGGTTTGCGCGTTTGAGGACCATGCTGCGAGGCCAACCAAGGCGTGTGGATTTTGTAGTTGTAATAAATGGATGCGCGGGGTTGCGTATCTGGCGTGTGCATGTGGGCTCCTGATTTCTTTATTTTGCTGCCTTGCTCTGCAAATAATATTTATAGAACTTTAAGCCTCGTGATTGGGGAAATAAAAACGCACATAAATTTATTATCATCGCCTTGGACGATTTGCTTTTAACAATGACAACACCCCATTCAACGACTGCGTCTTTTAATCAGTCAAACCGACAGCTTATTTTGACCCAAGCGCTCAGCAAGGCGCTGTCTGAGCACGCATTGTTTTTGCATTACCAACCACAAGTCAATTTAAAAACCAAAAATATCACCTCGCTGGAAGCGCTGTGTCGCTGGTCAGATGCGGTGCTGGGCGATGTATCACCCGCTGAATTCATTGAAGTGGCCGAAGCCTCTGGACAAATTGTGGCGCTGGGTCGATGGGTGATGACGCAAGTGGGCAAAGATTTACCCCGCTTGATTGCTCAATATCCCAAGCTTCGTGTTGCGTTTAATTTATCGGTGCGTGAATTGTCCGAACCAGATTTTTTTACTTGGTTCAAAGACTGGCTTTCACACCAACCCGCCAGCGCGGCAGAACAAATAGAAATTGAAATCACCGAATCAACGTTCATGCAAATTCAACCCGAGGTGGTTGCATCCATTCAACAATTGCGAGCCTTGGGTATTCATAGTGCCATCGATGATTTTGGCACCGGCATGTCCTCATTTGCGCGATTGCATGTCTTGCCTTTTGACAAAATAAAACTCGATAAATTATTTGCCCAACAAATCAAACACCCGCTCGTCTTTGAAATCATCAAATTGATGGCGGCTCTGGCGCATAAATTCGATAAGCAACTGTTGCTCGAAGGCATTGAAACGCAAGAACAGGCCGAATTAGCCATTCAAGCCGGCTGCGATTGTGGGCAGGGATATTTGTTTCACCGCCCTGCCCAATTATCCAATTGGGTTTGAGCGCTCTTGCAAATAAGACACGCGATTGCGGCCTTCTTTCTTGGCTTGGTACATCGCCTCGTCGGCTTGCTGCTGAATTGTTTTGATCGTTTGGTGCTGGTAAGTTTTGATCGCCACGCCAATGCTTGCGGTGATTTTTAAATGCACATCCGCCAGCACCACGTCGATGGATTCAATGGAATGGCGCAGATTTTCAGCCAGCTGCAAAGCGCCTTCCAAATCGGTATCGGGCAAGAAGATGGAAAACTCTTCCCCGCCAATTCGTCCCAAAACGTCGCTGCGGCGCACATGTTGCTGCAAGGTCTGCGCAACAACACGTAAAACCTCGTCGCCCGCCGCATGGCCATGCGTGTCGTTGATGTTTTTGAAGTGGTCAAGATCCACAAAAAGCACCGCAAAAAGTTGATTGCTGCGCTGGCTCAACTGAATCAATTGTTGGCAATCGGCGTAATAAGCGCGCGCATTCAACACACCGGTCAGCGCGTCGTGCGTGGCCAACTCTTGCAGTTGCACGTTGTAATCGCGCATGCGCGAAAAGTAAGACATGGTTCGATTCTC
>CAIYFE010000020.1 GCA_903925445.1 uncultured Burkholderiales bacterium
ATCGTGTGGTGCAGCAGTCAGCTTGTGGGCTGACCCGTCAAGCCGCGGTGTGATCGAGTTGGTCCAACGCCTCACTGAGCTCTAACCAACTCAACTCATGCGATGCCAAGGTGTCTTCCACCAGTTTGAGTCGTTTACCGGCTTGGGCAATTTCAGCGGGCGCGGTGCTGGTGCTGAGTTGTTCATGCAGGGTTTGCTTTTCGGCTTCCAGCGCGGCCATGTCTTTTTCTAACGCATCCAACTCTTTTTTGAGTGGGCGTTTTTTTTCATTCAACGTTTTGCGTTGTTGCGCGTCCAGTTTGCGATCGTCGCGCGAAGCAATGGCTGCGGGTGGGCTCACCAGCGGCACGGCCTTGGTTTTTGCAGGCACATCGGCTTGTTGCGAGGCACGGGCCATTTCGTTGGCTGCTGCTGTGGCTTGGGCGCGCAGGCGTTTGGCTTCTTCGAGCAAGTAGCGTTGGTAGTCGTCCAAGTCGCCGTCAAAGGGCTCAACGCCGCCGCGTGAAACCATCCAAAATTCATCGCACACCGCGCGCAGCAAGGCGCGGTCGTGGCTCACGAGCATCACCGTGCCTTCGAATTCGTTCAAGGCCATGCTCAGCGCTTCTCGGGTGGCCAAATCCAAATGGTTGGTGGGCTCGTCCATGAGCAGCAAATTGGGGCGCTGCCACACCAGCATGCACAACACCAAGCGCGCTTTTTCGCCGCCACTCATGCTGCCAACGGCTTGTTTGACCATGTCACCGCTGAAGTTGAAGTTGCCCAAGAAGCTGCGCAAGTCTTGTTCGCGCGTGGCTTGTCCGGCCAGTTTGCCTTCGGCGGTGAGTTTTTTGACCAAATCGATCATGTGTTGCAGCGGCGTGTCCGCAGGGCGCAGCACGTCCAGTTCTTGTTGGGCAAAGTAGCCGATGTTGAGCCCTTTGCCTTCGGTGACTTCACCACTGAGGACTTGCAAGTCGCGCGCAATGGTTTTGACCAAGGTGGATTTGCCTTGCCCGTTGGCACCCAAAATGCCAATGCGTTGACCCGCCAGCACGGAGCGGTTGATGTTTTGCACGATGACGGTTGGCGGCGAGCCAGCCGGTGCGTCGGCGGGCGCGGGGTAGCCCACGCTGATGCCTTGCATGGACAACATGGGGTTGGGCAGGTTCAGGGGCTCTTTGAATTCGAAGCTGAAATCAGCTTCAGCCAACAACGGCGCCACTTTTTCCATGCGGTCCAGCGCCTTGACACGGCTTTGCGCCTGCTTGGCTTTGCTGGCCTTGGCTTTGAAACGGGCGATGAATTTTTGCAAATGCGCAATCTTGTCTTGCTGCTTGGCGTAGGCGTTTTGTTGCAGAACCATTTGTTCGGCGCGCATGTCTTCGAACTTGCTGTAATTGCCGCCGTAGCGCACCAGCTTGGCGTTGTCGATGTGCAGCGTGACGTTGGTGACGGCGTCTAAGAATTCGCGATCGTGGCTGATGACGATCATCGTGCCTTCGTATTTTTTCAACCACGCTTCCAGCCAGACCAAAGCGTCCAAGTCCAAGTGGTTGGTGGGCTCGTCCAAGAGCAACAAGTCGGAAGGGCACATCAAGGCGCGCGCGAGTTGTAAGCGCATGCGCCAACCGCCCGAGAAACTGTTGACGGGTTGATCCAATTCGGTGGTTTTAAAACCCAGGCCCAAGATCAAGGCTTGCGCGCGCGCGGCAGCGTCGTGTTCGCCCGCGTCGTACAAGGCCATGTAAGCGTTGCCCAAACGTTCGCCGTCTTCGCTGGCTTCTGCGGCTTGCACTTCGGCGCGGGCATCGTTGAGAACGGTGTCACCTTCGATCACGAAATCGGTCGCGCTTTGTTCGGTTTCGGGCATGTCTTGGGCAACTTGCCCCATGCGCCATTGGCTGGGAATGAAGTATTCGCCGCCGTCTTCATGCAGCGTGCCATTGAGCAGGGCGAACAAGGTCGATTTGCCTGCTCCATTGTGCCCCACCAAGCCGACTTTTTCGCCGGGATTCAAGGTGACGGACGCACCATCGAGCAACACCTTGGCGCTGCGGCGCAAGGTGACGTTTTTTAAAGTGATCATGGGTGAGGTGTGCCTTCAGTAATGGCTTGGCGTGACAAGAGCAAGACTTGGTCGTCTCCTGCACTGGTGGAGAGCCACAGGGCATCTAAATGGGGAAAAGCGGCTTCAAAGTAGGCGCGTTCGTGGCCAATTTCAAGCACCAACAACGCGTGTTCGCTCATGTGCTTGGGGGCATCGAGCAACAGTTGACGCACAAAGTCCATGCCGTCTGCGCCGCCTGCCAAGGCCAGTTCGGGCTCGGCTTTGAATTCGGCTGGAAGTTGGTTCATGCTTTGCGCATTGACGTAGGGCGGGTTGCACAAAATCAAATCAAAAGTGCCAGTGGCTTGCGCCAAACCGTTGGACTCGCGCAAGGTAATGCGCTGCTCCAAACCGTGTCTGGCCACGTTGATGCGTGCGACTTCCAGGGCGTCTTTGGAAATGTCCAGCCCCTCCACCGCGATGTCTGGAAACGCCAATGCGGCCAACACGGCCAAACTGCCGTTGCCAGTGCACAAATCCAACACGCGATGCGTGTGAGGATGCAACCAAGGATCAATGCTGCCATCGGCCAGCACTTCGGCAATCAAGCTGCGCGGCACGATGGCGCGCTCATCGATGTAAAACGAAACGCCTTGCAGCCAAGCTTCTTGCGTGAGGTAAGCCGCAGGTTTGCGCGTTGCAATGCGCTGGGCAATCAGGGCTTGAACTTCGGCAATTTGTTGTTCGGGCAAGGGCGCCTGATGCGACGCATCAGCGGTGTCCGTGTCCAGCGGTAAGCCCAGTCGCCACAAAACCAGCCACGCTGCTTCGTCATGGGCATTGGTGGTGCCGTGCCCGAACACGACTTGCGCATCGGTGAGCGCTTGCGCGCTGGCTTGGACGAGTTGGGGGAGGTTCATGAAGCAAAAATCAATAAGCCGCCCGCTGCAAGTAAGTGGGCGGGCAAACGGTTATTTTAGTCGTCGGGCGACTTGTGGAAATCCCAACTCGACTTTGTGGATGAAAACGCAAGGCGTGAATCAATTGGCAACAGCGCGTATGACCAATGGCGTTGTTGGCAATTTGGCTGCATTCCAACTGTTGATTCCGCCTCGGTACCAATACACATGGGTATATCCAGCTTGAACCGCGCGCAGGCTGGCGTTGACCGAATGCCAGCAGTTTCGTCCGGCGCAAAAGAAAACAACAGGTTTGTCTACTTCAGGCGCCAAAAGCTTTAAAAGTGCCACAAAGCGCGCATGGAATGCTTGTTCTGACACGGGATCTTCAAAAGCATTGCCGCCAAATATCAATGCTTGACTGGTTGGGATGGTGTGGGCAGAGCCTAAAACATCGATGAGTTTGGGTTTGTCATTTGAAAGCAGCAAACGCACCAAGGCTTGGGTTGAAATGGTCTGTACATCCGGCAGCACCTTGGGCGTCATGTCTTCAAATTTTTCGAATCGAAATTTTGAATTCCATTGAACAAAATCCCCACCAAATTCTTCGTTTGCAAAATAGGGCTCTTTGGGTTCTTGGATGTTTTTGAATGCGGCCTGAGTTTCTGAGTCGTTTTGAAAATACCAGCTGTGCGTTGGCGTTTGATCGATGAGTTGGGTTTCGCACAAAGCGATGGGTAGATTGGGCGCGTGATTACAAAAATAAAGAGCGCGCAACATGGCTAAAGTGGTCGAATCTGCTTCCCAACTTATTCCAAAACCTTTTCCGCTGATTCGCGTGGCAAGGCTTTTATGCGTTGGTTGGTTTGAATAATGGTGAATAATTTTTTGGCAGCGCTGAGTTACGCATGCGCGCTCTTGGAGTTGTGTCAAAGTGGCGCTCAACGCTGCTTGCGTCAATTCTTCAGCCAAAGGGCGATCCATCACCGTTGGATTGGGGAGAATAGAAATGGGTATTTCAAGTGTGACCAAATTGGCATGCGTGGTGATGCCCAAATTCATGGCGTCAGCCTCGGAGAAAGTGGTGCATTTATCCCGAGGCGTTTGTGAAGATTGACAGTGATAACTTTTTATATCGGGTTTGCGCTCAACATCAA
>CAIYFE010000021.1 GCA_903925445.1 uncultured Burkholderiales bacterium
CCAAGTGCCAAGGCGTGTCTTCCAACCATTCGGTGCGTCCACGCAGCCAATCGGGCAATTGCATGATTTGCTGCTGCGAACCCATGAAGTAGTCGACCACCGCCACCGCCATGAAGGCCAAGCCAATGGTGAACAGCACTTGGTCCAAATGCGGCTTGGCATACATGGGGCGATACAAGGTGCGCTCAAACACGGCACCCACCAAGGCGCAAGCCAAAAAAGAAATGGGCAGACACAGCAAAAACGGCACGCCGTATTGCTGCATCAACACCACACACACATAGCCGCCCAGCATGGCAAACGCGCCGTGCGCGAGGTTGATGAAATTCATCAACCCCATCGTCACGCTCAAGCCCACGGCCAAAATGAACAACAGCATGCCGTAGGCGATGCCGTCAAAAAGAATCGTCAACATTATTTGGATTTGCCGGGGTCTTTGACGTCTTTGATCACATCGAACTCTTGGTTGTAGAGCTCGCCGTTGACTTTCTCAACCTTGCGGATGTAAATGTTGTGCACCACGTCACGGGTTTGCGCATCGATGAACATGGGGCCGCGTGGGCTTTCAAACAATTGGCCTTTCATGGCTTCGAGCAAGGCGTCGCCCGAGCCACCTTTGGTTTTCTTGGCGGCTTCATAAATCACACGCATGCCGTCGTAGCCGCCCACGGCCATGAAGTTGGGGCGCATGCCGGCGTTGGCTTTTTCAAAGGCTGCGACAAACTTTTTGTTGACCGCCGAGTTGTGCGATGCCGAGTAGTGCTGCGTCGTCACCACGCCCAAGGCCACGTCGCCCATGCCGTTGAGGATGTCGTCATCGGTGATGTCACCCGTTCCGATCAACTTGATGCCCGCTTTGTCCAAGCCGCGTTCGGCAAATTGCTTCATCAACGCAGCGCCCACGCCCGAAGGCAAGAACACATACAGCGCATCAGGTTTGATGTCTCGCACTTTTTGCAAGAAGGGGGCGAAGTCGGGGTTGCGCATCGGCACACGCAAGCTCTCAGGCACTTGACCGCCGTTGAGCACGAAGCGCTCTTTGAAATATTTTTCAGCATCGATGCCAGGACCGTAATCCGCCACCAAGGTCACGACTTTTTTCAAGCCATTTTTCGGCGCCCAGTCGCCCAGCGTGACCGCTGCTTGGGGCAAGGTAAAGCTGGTGCGAATGACGTAAGGCGAAGCCTGGGTGATGCTGGAGGTCGCAGCGGCCATGACCACCATGGGCGTTTTAGATTGGGTGGCAATGGGTGCCGTGGCCAACGCCAAGGGCGTCAAACCAAAACCTGCCAACACATTGACTTTGTCGTTGACCACCAACTCTTGCGCAATTCGTTTGGTCACGTCGGGTGCGCTGGTGTCATCTTTGACGATGAGTTCGACTTTTTGTCCAGCCACGGTGTCGCCGTTTTGCGCCATGTACAGGCGCGCGGCAGCTTCAATTTGTTTACCTGTGGAGGCAAACGGCCCTGTCATGGGCAAGATCAAACCAATTTTGAAGGTGTTGCTTTGTGCCAAGGCAAGACCGCTGGTGGTCAACACCGCGGCGGCTACGAAGCTTTTGAGAACCCAACGTTTTTTCATGTCTATCTCCTTTTAAATTTTGATCAAGCCCACACCGGGCAGATGACTGTGCGCTTGCAAAGACTCGCGCAAATTTCGTTGTGCCAGACGCGAATGCTCTCGCATCATGGCTTCGGCTCGCGCACCTTCGCGCGCCGCAATGGCGTCAAGCACCAACCAATGATGGCTTTGCGCCACCACCAACATGTCTCTTGCTTGTGACGCATTGGCTTGTTGCAACACAAAACCCGAAGGCGAAGCAAATGGCATGTTGCTGACGCGCTCTAACTCACGACGCAACACCGAGGAGCCGCACAGCTCGCCAATTTGTTCGTGAAAGCGTTGATTCAAGTGCACGTATTCAGAAAAAGCCTCGTCATGCAACTGCGGCGTTGCCAGCAATTTGTCAATCGCGCGCAGGGTGTGTCGCACCAGTTCAAGCCGCGACAACTCAACCCCTTGCTCGGCAGCCAAGCGAGCGGCCAAGCCTTCGACCGTGCCGCGCAACTCAATGGCGTGCGACACATCGGCTTGAGAAAACGTGCGCACGGCATAGCCGCCGGAGGACAACAACTCCAGCAAGCCTTCTTGCTCCAAACGAATCAAAGCGGCGCGAATGGGCGTGCGCGACACACCCAAGCGCTCGACCAAGGCCAGCTCGGTGATGCGCGCGCCTGCGGGCAACTCACCCGCCAAAATCATTTCACGCAGACGCAACTGCACCTTGACCGCATGCGAGCTGCTGTCTTCGCTGGCTGAAGCGGTAGGCGTTTGGGTCTTTAGAACTGCGGACATACCCTGAAATTGTATACATCAAACCAACAAAATTGCCTAAATCGAGGGTTTTGCCTAGCATAATTGCGTTTTTTGTATCCAAGGACGCGCCATGCCATCCCCTTTGATCTTGGTTCCCGGCTTGATGTGCGATGCCGATTCATGGCAGCCCACGCTTGACCAATTGCCCGCTTCGATGCATTGCCACGTGGTCGATCACGGACAAGCCGACAGCCTGGTGACGATGGCGCAGCAACTGCTGGCGCAAGCCCCTGAACGCTTTGCCTTGGCCGGTCACTCGATGGGCGGACGCGTGGCGCTGGAAGTCATGCGCATCGCGCCAGAACGCGTCACCCATTTGGCCTTGTTAGACACTGGCTACTTGCCCAAGCCCGATGGCTTGGCGGGTGACGCCGAGCGCGATAAACGGTGGGCCTTGTTGGCCATCGCCCGCGAACAAGGCGTGCGTGCCATGGCCACGCATTGGGTGCAAGGCATGGTGGCGCCGCATCGTTTGAATGATCACGCCTTGATCGATGCCGTGCTGAACATGTTTGAGCGCAAAAGCGCCGCGCTGTTTGAACGCCAAATCAACGCCCTTTTGACGCGCCCCGATGGCAGTGACGTGTTGGCGCACATTCGCATTCCCACCTTGGTGTTGTGTGGTGAAGCCGACAGTTGGTCGCCCCCCGCGCAGCACCAAGCCATGGCCAATTTGATACCGGCGCAACCCCCAGCCACCGTCATTGCAGATGCGGGACACATGGTGATGATGGAAGCGCCCGAACGTGTCGCGCAGGCGATGTTGCGCTGGCTGGCCGCTTGAAGTAGCTGGCAACATGACACTTCATTTGACGACAAGGAAACTGCCATGACCCTGCCTGCGCCAGCCCTCCAACATGTTTGCGATTTGGCCGTCTCGATTGCCGCGCCCATCGAAGTCGGGCAAACCGCCCAAGGCTTTCGCCGCATGATTCCCATCACGGGCGGCACGGTCACGGGGCCGTTGATGCAAGGGCGGGTGATGGCCGGCGGCGCGGATTTTCAACTCATCGTGGCCGACGGCACACAAGCGCATTTGGACGCGCGCTACGTGCTTGAGCTCAACGATGGCGCGCGCGTGTTTGTCCAAAACACCGCCTTGCGTGTGGCCTCGGCCGAAGACTCGGCCAAGATCCGAAGCGGCGAACCCGTCGATCCAAGCCGGGTGTATTTCAAATGCCAACCCAAGTTCGAAGCCACTTCACTGGCTTGGTCTTGGCTGAGCGAACACCAGTTTGTTGGCGTGGGCATGCGCTTGCCCGACGCCGTGCACCTGAGCTTTTACAAAGTGGTCTGACCCAAGACTCACAACCGATTGGGCAGCCACAGGGCGATGATCGGAAAGCTGATCAAGATCAGCAGTCGCAAAATATCGGTCAGCACAAACGGGATCACGCCTTTGAAGATGGTCATGAAACTCACGTCTTTGACCACGCTCTTGATGACAAACACGTTCATGCCCACAGGCGGGTGAATCAGCCCCAGCTCGACCGTCATGACGATGATGATGCCAAACCAAATGGGATCAAAGCCCAATTGGATGATGACGGGGTAGATGATGGGCACCGTCAAAATGATCATGGCCATGGCGTCCATCAAGCAGCCCAAGACCAAGTACATCAACATGATCAGACCCAACACGCCATAGCGTCCCACGCCCAAGCCCGTCAAGATTTCGGTCAGCTTTTGTGGCGTTTGGGTGATGGTCAAAAAGTAACCAAACAACAGCGCGCCAATCAACACGGTGAACACCGCAGCCGAAGTCCGCGTGGCAGACAACAACGCTTCGCGAATACCAGCCTTGTCCAACTTACCGCGCAACACGCCCAGCAAAAACGCACCGCTGGCACCCACGCCACCGGCCTCTGTGGGCGTAAAGAATCCGCCGTACAAACCACCAATCACAAACAAGAACAACACCAAAGGCGCCCAAACGTCCTTGAGTCCGCTGATGCGTTCGGCCAACGATTTTTTCTCACCCGCGGGCAACCACTCTGGGCGGAAAAACACAATCAACATGATGGTCACCACATACATGCTCATGGCCAACAAGCCCGGCACGATGCCCGCCATGAACAGTTTGCCAATGTCTTGCTGGGTCAAAATGGCATACACCGCCAACACAGTAGACGGCGGCAGCATCGCACCCAAGGTGCCCCCTGCAGCAATCACCCCGGCAGAAAAAGATTGTGGGTAGCCAAAGCGACGCATCTCAGGATAGGCCACGGTCGAGAAGGTCGCGGCTGTTGCCACCGATGAGCCACAAATGGCAGCGAACCCACCGCAAGCCAGCACCGTGGCCACGCCCAGCCCTCCGCGCAAATGGCCAATGAAAGCGTTGGCCGCGCGAAACAACTCACGGCTCACGCCCGAGACCGAAACAAACGCCCCCATCAACATGAACATGGGAATCACGCCAAAGGTGTAGTCGGTGACGGTGCGCATGGACGTCTGCCCCACAAGCTTCAAGGCCGGCCCCATGCCTGCGATGTAGCTGTAGCCCACCACGCCCACCAAGCCCATGGCCATGCCCACGGGCACGCGCAAGAGCATCAACACAAACAAAGCCACAAAGCCTATGACGGCCACTGCATCGGTACTGAATTCCATGTGTTTTATTCGTTGATTTTGGTTTCAGGGTGGTCTTCTAAGCTCTGCGGCTGAAAGATCAAACGCCAGGTGCGAATGCCAATCAGCAAGACCGCGCACACATCGCCCATCCAGGCCACGGCGAAGAACGGCCACGTGGGCAAATTCAAATCGTAGGTGAGCACATGGTCGCGAAACGTCAGCGCCACTTTGTCAAACAACATGATGGTTTGCACCGTCACGACAAACATCAGCACCGAAGTGGCAAACACATCGATGTAGCGTTTCATGCGAGGGCTGGCGCTGGTCCACAGCAAATCGACCGTGATGTGATTGCCACGGTAGCTGGTGGCAGCGATGCCCCAAAAAATCAAAATGCCCAACAGCAAACGACCAAAGTCGTAGCTGTCAGGAATGGAGGTGTCGAAAAACTTTCGCAAGGCCACCGCAATGAAAATATTGGCAGCCACGATGCCGACAAACAGTGCCGCCATCCATTCGATGGCATCGATGATGCGATCGAATGGATTTTTGGACTTGACAGAAGAGGCGCTCATTCAAGCTCTCACATGCCCGATTTGTACTTGGCCAAGGACTGCTTGAATGCATTCATCACAGCGGCAGGATCTTGACCAGTTTTCTTGACATCGGCGGCCCATTGATCTTCCACAGGCGCCACGGCTTGTTTCCATGCCTTGAGTTGATCGGGCGTGAGTTTGTAGACCTCGCGGCCTGAATCGGCAGCCAGCTTGACGTGGCCTGCAATTTCAAAGTCAGCCCAAGCGCTGCCGACTTTTTCTGCCCATTCGCTGGTGCAATGCGCGTCCACCGCTTTTTTCTGATTGGCCGACAGTGCTTCGTACTTGTCTTTGTTCATCACCCAGACAAAAGGCGTGACGTACAGCGGCACATCCATGTGGAACTTGACCACTTTGTCAATGCCAAACAGGGTCAGCGAACCCCAAGGGAAGGTGATCGCATCGGCCACGCCACGCTCCAACATGTCGCGCGACTCAGGCGCAGACGCTTGCACGTTGGTGCCCCCCAGCAACGTCACCATTTGACCAATGGTGGCGGTGGCGGGACGCACTTTCATGCCTTTGATGTCGGTGGGCAGCACCACTTTTTTACGCGAGTGCAAAGCGCCTGGATCGTGAGCGAAGGCAAAGCAAAAATGCACATCCTTCATTTCTTTGCCTGCGTAAGCGCGATACCACGCATCGATGGCTGCCGAGCCGGCTTTGGCATTGGTCACCATGAAGGGCAAGGAAGACGCGGCAAACACCGGAAAGCGTCCGGGTTGGTAGCCAGGATTGACGTAAGAAAAATCTGAAATGCCATCGCGCGCCATGTCGTAATGGTCAAACGCTTTGCCCAGTTGCTCCGAGGGAAACAGGGTCGAGGTGATCGTGCCACCCGAGGCGGCTTTCAAACTGTCAGCCCACGCTTGCAAGGCTGGGTTGAGCGCATGCTGCGCAGGCACCCAGCTGGCCAGTTTGAGCATGACGGGCTTGTCTTGCGCTTGCGCAGCGCCAAAACTCAGTGCAGCCAAAGCTGCGGCAACGAAAAGACGGGTACGTGTGTGTTTCATGAAATCCTCGCGAAAAAGTGAGAAAAATGCGGTTGCTGATTTATACGTGCTCCAACACCGGCCTCAGCCCTGTGTTTTCCCTGTATTCGTATGATGTTTATCCTCCAGCTTTGGGTTTACGGGGCATCCAGCGAATGGGTTGAGGCACGATGTCGCGTGCGGGCGCACCGTGAGCACGCAAGGTGGCGTCCAAGGCAGTGCCTGCTTCGTCTCGCAGCGCAGCGTCCAAGGTTTTTTGAATCGCATCGGCGCGGGCTTGCGGGCTGTCGAAATGTCCACCCACGCCCAAATGACGCAAGATGTGCAGCAAGTTGTCGCGCCCGCGGTCGTGGGTGCCGCCGTAACCTTTGATCAAACGTCCGCATTGCGCCAACACCAGCCCCAGCTGCACGCTTTGAGCCGCGCCGTGCTGAACCGCTTGGAGCCACTCCTCGATCAAACGCTGCTCATCGGCGTAACGCTGCCCGATCACCCGCAAACCTTTGAGCTTGGCAAGAAAACGCAAGGCCAACATGCCCAACACCGAATGCGTGCCCACCTTGATGGGCACCGCCCAAGGCGCTTGGCCTCGTTGAACGCGTTGCCGATCCCAGCGCAACAAGCGCTGCGCCAAACGGCTGGGCAGCAAGCCCGCTATTTCTGGCACACCGGGTTTGAAATGGTCATAAATCTTGAGCAACTCGTCGGACTTGGCTTTGACCTCTTGGCGCACGCGCGTCAAACGCGAAGCCCGGCTTTTGAGCTCGGCCACGCGCACGATGTCGTCAAACGCCATCCACAACGCCAACCAACGCGCAGTCTCTTGGCTGACCTGCGTGGACTGCGCGGATGTACTTTGCTCGGCCTTGAGCACAGCTTGCATGCGCGATAAATACAGCTCTGCGTAACGCGGGTTTTGGTATTCGACCAAGCGCGCATGGCCCAAGCTCAACAAGGTGTGCAAGGCCGACGGAAATTCAATCGCCACGCGCGCTGGCGTGCGCAGCGACGGCTGGGTTGGTGCTGCCGTGACGGGCGCCAACACCGCATCCAAATAATTCGATTGCGTGCGCTGGCTTTGCATCGCATCCCAGGCCAGCGCGAAACCGCGCAGACTGGCTTGTTGACTGGCGCTGGCATCGCCCACGGCGGCTTCGTAATCTTTGCGCTTGAAGGGCAGCACGCCTGACGCAGCAATGCAACCCAACATCACGGCGCTGACCACGGTGCCCGCGGCGCGCGTCAACGCGGCCATGTCCAGCACATGACAAGCCCGTGTGTGCTGCTGCAAAACTTGGATGAGCGCCGCATCGTCAACGCGGCCATCGCCCAACTGCATTTTTTCGTGCGTGGTCAACACCCGATTGCCGGCGGAGATGAGCACGGTGCGATCGGGCGCGGTTTGCCCCAAACTCACCTGCCGTGCCGACTCGAGCAACTCCGAAGACACCAACACATCCAATCGCCCAGGCAAAGGATTCAAGCCAAACACAGGGCGACGATCGCCCAACTCGGCTTGACTTTGCGGGAAAACTTCCAAGTAATACGTGGTCGCGCCCGTGCGTTGCGCCACGCCTGGAATGGATGTGGCTTGCGCCGGGTAGCCGGCGTGACGCGCAGCCTCGATCAACCAATCGGCCAAGACGCCACCGCCCTCGCCGCCCAAAGCGCACAACAAAATTGAAATAGGTTGACTCATGCGGCGACACTTTCTTGGGGTTGCAAAGCGCGCACGATGCGGCCACGCCAACTTGCCACCAGGCGCTCCCAAAGCGTTGGGTTTTGCACCACTTCGGCACGGTAAAAAGAGGGACACAAGGTGGCCGCATGCGCGTTTTCGCCGCACAAACCACAGCCCACGCAGCCATCAATGACGGTGGCCACGGGATCGACCTTGAGCGGATCGGGGTTGTCTTTGAGCGTCAACGTAGGGCAACCGGACAAGCGAATGCAGGCGTGATCGCCGTTGCACACGTCTTCGTCCACGCCGTATTTCACGCGTTGCACGCGCTTTCCTTGTTTGAGCAAATTGGCAATCCACGGCTTGATGCGGCGTTGGCGCTCCAGTTGGCACTCGCCTTCGGCCACGATGACTTTGAGGCCGTTGAATTCCGAGTTGAAAGCTTCCACCAAAGTTTCTCGCACCTGCGCCACATCGTAGGTGTGGACGCTGCGCATCCATTGCACCCCCAAGCCTTGCAAGGTGCGTTCAATGGTTTGGTTGGTGTGCGCCAGACTTTGCAATTTGTCTGCGGCCTCCAGTTTGGCCGCATCGTCCGGTGTCGAAATGATGTCTTGCGTGCCCGTGGCCGAGGTGTAGCCATTTTTAAAAATCAACAGCACCGCATCGTCCCCGTTAAAGAGCGCACTTTGCACCCCCGTGAGCAGCCCGTTGTGCCAAAACCCGCCATCGCCCATGACCGACAACACCCGCCGCTGCATCGCAGGGGAAACACCAGCGCGACTGGCCAAGCTCATGCCATAGCCCAAGATGGTGTGCCCGCTGGAAAAAGGCTCAAACGTGCCAAACGCATGGCAACCAATGTCAGCCGCCACATGCACGGGACCGATGTCTTGTTGCGCCAACTTCAGCGCTGAAAACACAGGCCGCTCTGGACAACCGATGCAAAAACTGGGCGGGCGCGGTGGCAAAGCTTGACCCAAGGCTTGCAATGTTTGGCTGACTTGGGTGCGCCGTTTGGCGTTGGCTTGCAACCAGTCTTGGGTTGCATGCGCCGCCGCGTGCTGGGGCAAGTAACGCTGCACAAAGGGCAGCAAACCTTGCGCCATGACTTCTGCCGAATATTCGCCGCCTTGGGGCAAAAAGTCTTTGCCATGCAAAGGCGTGTCCACCGCGCGGCGGCGAAGCAAGGTGGCGATTTCTTGTTCCAAGTAATCGGGCTGCCCTTCTTCGAGCAACAAAACGCCGCGTTTGTTGGCGCAAAAGTCAGCGATTTGGTCGGGCACCAAAGGACAAGTCACATTCAGCACCAACATGGGAATGCGCGCATTGCCAAAGGCATCGGCCAAGTCAAATTGTTGCAAGGCACGGATCAAGGTGTTGTAGAGCCCGCCTTGCACGATCAAGCCCAAATCGGCGTGCTCTCCGTCGAAATGCTCGTTCAACCCATGTTCTTGGATGTAAGCGCGTGCCGCAGGAATGCGCTCTTGGTGCTTGAGTTTTTCGTGCGCAAAAGTCACCGGCGGATGCGCCAAGCGGCTGTAGTCAAACTGGGCCGGATCGCGCATGAGGTGATGCGACGAAATCGCTGGCGCCTGATTGTCTTTGGCCACAAAACTCCCGCGCACGTGGCAGGCGCGAATGCGCAACTCCATCAAGGCGGGCATGTTGGACGCTTCAGACAGCCGAAAACCATGCTCCACCATCTCCACCATGCGCGTCAGATCGGGACGAGGATCGAGCAGCAACATGCTGGACTTGAGGGCATAAGCATGGGTGCGCTCTTGGATGACCGAAGCGCCCTCGCCGTAGTCTTCGCCCACCACCACCAACACGCCTCCGGTCACGCCCGGAGAAGCCAAGTTGCTCAAGGCATCGGCAGCCACGTTGGTGCCCACGATGGATTTCCAAGTCACCGCACCGCGCAAGGGGTAGTGAATGGAGGCGCCCAGCATGGCCGCTGCCGAGGCTTCGTTGGCACAAGCCTCCACATGCACACCCAACTCCTGCATGTAGTCTTTGGCCTGAACCATCACGTCCAACAGGTGCGACACCGGCGCGCCTTGGTAGCCGCCCACATAAGAAACGCCCGACTGGAGCAACGCCTTGGTGATGGCCAAGATACCTTCACCGTGAAAGGTCTCGCCCGCGCCCATGCGCAGCATTTCAACTTCTTTGCTGAATGAAACTTCCACGGCTTGTCTCCTTGTTTGCTGAGGAGTGTGCAAGCGAATCCATCATTCGCCAATAAAATAATTTATCTATGTATTATTAGATTTATGCATATCAACGACATCGACCTGAACCTGCTTCGGTTGTTTGATGCGGTCTACCGCAGCCGCAACGTCAGCCGCGCCGCCAGCCAACTGGGCATGACCCAACCCGCGGCCAGTCAAGGTTTGACACGGTTGCGGTTGCTGATCAAAGACCCCTTGTTCATTCGCGTTGCCGGCGGCGTGCAGCCCACGCCCAAGGCCGAAGTGCTGGCAAAAACCGTCACACAAGCCTTGAATTTGCTGGAAAACGCGCTGAACGCCTCGGATGAATTCAACCCCAGCCTGGCGACGCGCACCTTTCGCATTCACCTCAGCGACATTGGGGAAGCGCGCTTCTTGCCCGATTTGATGCACGCCATTCGCGCGCAAGCGCCGCAAGTTCACATCAACTCCGCGCCTTTGTTGCACGCAGACATTGCCGATGCGCTGGACAGCGGGCAACTCGACATTGCCATTGGCTTTTTGCCAACGGTCAAAAACACGCGCCAACATGCCTTGCTGGATGATCGCTACATCGTGCTGCTGCGAGCCGGCCATCCCTTGCTGACCCAAGGCGAGCGCTTGAGCCAGGAGCAGCTTCGCCAGCTGGACTTTGCCGCCGTGCGCTCTCACGCGGAGACGCTGCACATCTTGGAATTGCTGGGATTGGCGCATCGGTTGCGGTTACTGGCCGCGCATTTTTTAGCACTGCCAGACATCGTTCGACAAACCGACTTGGCCGTTTTGATGCCGCAAAACATTGCCCAAGGCTTTGCCCAAAGCGGTGATTACGTCTTGGTGGACGCGCCCATTGGGTTGAACAATTTCACCGTGTCCTTGCACTGGAGCGCACGCTTTGACAAAGAACCTGCCAACGCTTGGTTGCGGGCGTTGGTGATTGGGTTGTTTACCAAAGACGCTGAGTTGCCTGCTTGAAACCTACAAGGTTTTATTCAAAATTTCTTCAATGACCCGCTCTGGATTCTCAACCACTGTTTGGAAAAAGAATTCTTCAGTGGTGGGCGCCGAGCCAAAGCCATGATCCAACGTCAAGAATTGATTCAAGTGCATGAATTCAGGCGGATAAAAAACAGAATATTGCATGCCTTGGGCAAGGCTCAATAAATCGGCCAAACCAGAACGGATCATGTACGTGTGCTTGGCACCCAGGCACAGTTGCAGCAACACATTGAAGTCG
>CAIYFE010000022.1 GCA_903925445.1 uncultured Burkholderiales bacterium
ATGGCGCAGGTGGACTTGGCCGGTGCGGTGCTGCCCGCGCGCTATGTGCGCGGTCGCATGGCGACGGTGGCGGTGAATGAATTCATCTTCAAGCAAGCCGTCAAAGTGGGCGATATTTTGAGTTTCTTCTCCCGCGTGGTGCGGGTGGGCAACACCCGCATGGAATTCAAAGGCGAAGACGGCAAAATGCTGGCCGTGGGCCGCGGCGCCTACATCGTCTCTTAATCTTTGGGGATGGGGCGCGGGCGGCCTTGGTCGTCAATCGCCACATAGGTCAGCGTCGCTTGCGTGACTTTGATGTATTCGCCCTGACGGCTGAAGCGCTCCGCAAACACCTCAACGGTGACGCTGATTGACGTACGGCCGATGCGCACCACGCGCGAGAAAAAACTCAAAATGTCGCCAACCTTGACGGCTTGCTTGAAGATGAATTCATTCACCGCCACCGTCGCCATGCGGCCTCGCACATGACGCGCTGGAAGCACGGCGCCCGCCAAGTCGACTTGCGCCATGACCCAGCCGCCAAAAATATCGCCGTTGGCGTTGCAGTCAGCAGGCATGGGGATGACCTTGAGCACGAGTTCTTGGTCGGTCGGCAAGGCGACAGCAGCGGGGGAATGAGGTTTTGACATAGGCACAATGAGCAATTAATTTCGTTATTGTGCAATATGCGTCATCACGGTTCATCCACAGACTCCGCGCCCATCCTGCCCGCACCCGCGCAGCGTTCTGATCGCGAAACGCTCAAGCGGCTTTTTCCTTACCTATGGACTTACAAGTGGCGCGTGCTGGCGGCGCTGTCGTTCATGGTGGGCGCCAAGTTGGCCAACGTCAGTGTGCCCTTGTTGCTCAAGCAGCTGATTGACAGCATGTCGTTCAAGCCTGAGCAACCGCAAACTGCGCTCGTGGTGCCCCTCTCTTTGCTGCTGACCTATGGCGTGTTGCGTTTGTTGGTGTCGGCATTGACGGAGTTGCGTGAGTTGGTGTTTGCAAAAGCCACGCAAGGTGCGGCGCGACAAATTGCGTTGGAGACGTTTGAGCACTTGCATGGATTGAGTTTGCGCTTTCACCTTGAGCGCCAAACTGGGGGCATGACGCGCGACATCGAACGCGGCGTGCGCGGCATTGAATCTTTGATCTCGTACTCGCTCTACAGCGTGGTGCCTACCTTGATTGAAGTTGCCTTGGTCTTGGGAATTTTGGCGGTCAAGTTTGATGTTTGGTTTGCCGGCATCACGCTGACTGCGCTGGCGTTTTACATTGTTTTCACGATTGGTGTGACCGAGTGGCGCACCCAATATCGGCGCCAAGCCAACGAGTTCGATTCAGCCGCTCACACCAAGGCGGTTGATTCTTTGCTCAATTACGAAACGGTCAAATACTTTGGCAACGAAGCCTTTGAGGCCGCACGTTACGACAAGAGCCTAGAAGCCTTGCGTCGCGCGCGATTGAAAGCGCAAACATCCTTGTCTTTGCTCAACACGGGGCAGCAACTCATCATCGCCATCGCCTTGGTGACCATGCTTTGGCGTGCCACGCAAGGGGTGGTCGAGGGGCGCATGACCTTGGGCGACTTGGTGATGATCAACGCGTTCATGATCCAGCTCTACATTCCGCTGAACTTTTTGGGTGTGCTCTACCGCGAGATCAAACAAAGCCTCACGGACTTGGATCGCATGTTCAGTTTGTTGGAGCGTGAACGCGAAGTGGCGGACGATGCAGGGGCGCAAGATTTGCAAATCAGCGCTTCACCCACGGTGCGATTTGAATCGGTTCACTTTGCGTACGAGCCAGATCGCGCCATCTTGCACGGTGTCAGTTTTGAAATTCCTGCGGGTAAAACTGTGGCGGTTGTGGGTCCTTCGGGATCGGGCAAATCGACCTTGGCGCGTTTGCTGTTTCGCTTTTATGACGTGGGTTCTGGTGCAATCACGGTGGATGGTCAAGACATTCGGCGCGTTACCCAAAGCAGTGTTCGCAAAGCCTTGGGCATCGTGCCGCAAGACACGGTGCTGTTCAACGACACGGTGCGCTACAACATCGCCTACGGCCGCACCGATGCCACGCAGTTTGAGGTGGAGCAAGCGGCCAAAGCGGCGCGAATTCACGATTTCATTGCGTCTACGCCCAAGGGTTATGACACGATGGTGGGCGAGCGTGGCCTCAAACTCTCTGGTGGCGAGAAGCAGCGCGTGGCCATTGCGCGGACGTTGTTAAAAAACCCACCCATTGTGATTTTTGATGAAGCCACCTCCGCACTGGACAGTGCCAATGAGCGCGCCATTCAAGCCGAGTTGCAAACCGCTGCGCACAACAAAACAACCTTGGTGATTGCCCACCGTTTGTCGACCGTGGTGGAAGCGCACGAAATTTTGGTCATGGATGCTGGGCGCATTGTGGAGCGGGGCACACACGCCGAATTGTTGGCCTTGAATGGGCGTTATGCCCAGATGTGGGAATTGCAGCAAGCAGTCGCGGAGGCTTGAGCCGGTGGTGCGAAAAAAAGGCCTCTCAAATCGAGAGGCCCTTGATCACCAAGACAGCAGCGACGCTTATTTGATGCCTGCTGCTGCCTTGAGCACAGCAGCCTTGTCGGTGCGTTCCCAAGTGAACTCAGGCTCTTCGCGTCCGAAGTGACCGTAGGCGGCCGTTTTGCTGTAAATGGGGCGCAGCAAATCGAGCATTTGAATGATGCCTTTGGGGCGCAAATCAAAATGCTCGGCCACCAAGGCCGATAGTTTGTCGTCCGAAATCACGCCGGTGCCAGCGGTATTGACGGTGATGTTCATGGGACGCGCCACGCCAATCGCATAAGCCACTTGCACTTGACATTGCGTGGCCAAACCTGCGGCAACGATGTTTTTGGCCACATAACGGGCGGCATAAGCGGCCGAGCGATCGACCTTGGAGGGGTCTTTGCCAGAGAAGGCGCCACCACCGTGAGGGCAAGCGCCACCGTAGGTGTCCACAATGATTTTGCGACCCGTCAAACCGCAATCGCCTTGAGGACCACCGATGACAAAGCGGCCTGTGGGGTTGATCAAATATTTGGTGTCTTTGAGCCACTCTTTGGGCAACACCGGTTTGATGATTTCTTCGATGATGGCTTCATTGAAGCTGGCTTTCATCTGGGTGGCAGATTCGCTTTGGTCGGGGCTGTGTTGTGTTGACAACACCACGGTGTCAATGCTGTGGGGTTTGCCGTCGACATAGCGCATGGTCACTTGGCTTTTCGCATCGGGACGCAAAAAGGGAAGGCGTCCATCTTTGCGCAGTTGCGCTTGACGTTCAACCAAACGGTGTGCGTAATAAATCGGAGCAGGCATGAGCTCTGGGGTTTCGCTGCATGCATAACCAAACATCAAACCTTGGTCGCCAGCGCCAATGTTGAGGTGGTCGTCAGACGCATGATCCACACCTTGGGCGATGTCGTTGGATTGCTTGTCGTAGCAAACCATGACCGCACAACCTTTGTAATCGATGCCGTACTCGGTGTTGTCGTAGCCAATGCGCTTGATGGTGTCGCGTGCGACTTGGATGTAATCGACGTGCGCGTTGGTGGTGATTTCACCTGCCAGCACCACCAGACCGGTGTTGGTCAGCGTCTCTGCGGCCACTCGGCTGCGGGGGTCTTGGGTGAAGATAGCGTCCAAAATCGCATCAGAAATCTGATCCGCAACTTTGTCGGGGTGACCTTCCGAAACCGATTCGGAGGTGAAGAGAAAATCGTTTGACATAAAAAAACTCCATTCAGTTGTTGTTGGCGTTGCCAACTCTGAAGGGAGCTCGGCGAACGCTTTAGCAGAGGGTGTTGGTTGTTGCCGCACCCGAAACACCGAAGTGTTGTGTCGCCCTGCAAGTAGTTCTTTAACTCGGCGACAATCGACATTCTATTGCAAAGTTGTCGATAACTCTTTTTGATTCACCTTGATGCTGCTTCGTGTTTTTCAATGTTTGTCGCATGTGCCGCTGTCGTGGATGCAACGCATGGGTGCAGCATTGGGTTGGTGTGTGTGGGCTTTGTCGCCGACCTATCGCCGCAACTTCAAAGCCAACGTGAAAGCGGCGGGCATTGCTTGGCCAGAGGCGCGACCTGCAATTGCTGCCATGGGCAAGATGGTGGCCGAGCTGCCTTGGAGTTGGATGCGCAGGGCAGATGTCAAGCTGGCGCCGCACATTCGCGAATGGCAAGGTGCGGACTTGTTCGAATCGGCCATGGCCGCAGGGCGAGGCGTGATTTTCATCACCCCGCACATTGGGTGTTGGGAGTTGGGAGCGCAGGCCGTGGCAGAACGTTTTTCGCCACAGTTTGGCTCGATGGTGGTGTTGTTTCGTCCGGCTCGCAAAGCTTGGCTGGATGCACTGGTGGCCCAAGGCCGCAGCCGTCCTGGATTTGAGGCGGTGCCCACCAATTTGGCGGGCATCCGTGCGCTGATGAGGACCTTGCGTTCGGGCGGTTTGGTGGGCTTGCTGCCCGATCAAGTGCCGCCCAAAGGACAAGGCGTTTGGGTGCCTTTTTTTGGGCGCGATGTCTACACCATGACGTTGCTGGGCAAGTTGGCGCAGCAAACGGGAGCGCCTGTTTTGTTGAGCCATTGCGAACGCTTGGCCACGGGGCAAGGTTTTCGCGTGGTGATTGAGCACCTCAATCCGCCTGAA
>CAIYFE010000023.1 GCA_903925445.1 uncultured Burkholderiales bacterium
GCCTGCTGAACCTCAATAAAAGGCCTAAAATTCAATCCATTGTTAACTTTTAATCAATGATGGAACCCCGACTTCAAGCGTCTGATTTAGGTTTTTTTGCAGCGCTGGCCATGTCCGGGAGTTTGAGCGCAGCGGCGCGAGAGTTGCGCATCACCACGGCGGCGGTCAGCAAACGCTTGTCGCACATGGAGTCGCGTTTGGGGGTTTCGCTGGTCAATCGAACCACGCGAAGAATGAGCCTGACCGTCGAGGGCGAGGTTGTTTTGCGCCACGCACGCAGCATCTTGGCTGAAATGTCAGAGCTGGAGCAACAGTTGGGCGCCAATCGTGCCAACCCCAGTGGTTTGTTGCGTGTCAATGCCACGCTGGGTTTTGGTCGAAGCCACATGGGCCCGATCATCAGTCGCTTTTCGCGGCAATATCCCGCCGTGGATGTGCAATTGCAATTGTCCGTGGACCCTCCTTCGCTGAGCGACGATGCTTACGATGTGTGCATCCGCTTTGGTCCGCCGCCCGACTCGCGCGTGATTTCACACAAGATAGCCAGCAACCAACGCTTGTTGTGCGCGGCGCCCTCTTACCTGGCGCAACACGGTGAGCCACTGACCCCATCCGAGCTGGTGCGACACAACTTCATCAGCATCCGCCAAGGCGGTGAAGCCTATGGCGTGATCAAACTTGCGCGCGGTCGTGCAGGAAAAATTGAAACCATCAAAACCCGTGGCAACTTGACCACCAACGATGGTGGCATCGCGGTTCAATGGGCGTTGGAGGGACACGGCATTTTGTTGCGCGCCGAATGGGACATTCGTTCTTATTTGGCTCGCGGCGAATTGGTGCAATTGCTTGCTCCCTATCGCACGCCAGACGCAGACATTTACGCGGTTTATCCAGCGCAACAAAAAACATCGGCACGGGTGCGGGTCTTTGTTGATTTCTTGATCGAGGCGTTCAAGAAAAAAGTTCATGTACTTACGGATCATCTTCAAGACTCATCGCTGACCCTCGCGCGAAACGATGAAAAACGTTAAATAATTCGCAAAAATAAGCCAAATGAGATTCATTCTCAAAATCTGCTACAGTGAGAACAATTCTCATTTGACGCAGTTTGCTTATAAAAATGATTTGCTTTCGAGGGCTCGGTCGATTTCGCGTTTTGTGGATGGTTTTGGCGCTGTTTGTGGTTTTCAGCCCTGTCCATGCACAAGCCGTTTTTTCGACCAATGACGAGTTGCTGGCCGATTCAGCCGTGAGCGACACGCCCAAAAGTTACGCCCCCCTGTCCGCCAAATCGACCGCAGAGGCTTGGAATCTGCACGGTCAAGCGACTTACATCACCCAACAAAAAAACAATTTCAGCTCGCCCTATGTGGGGCAAAACAGCCTGCTCAACAGTTCACAAGGGGGTGGCGCAAACAGTTACACCCTCAGTGCAACCGCGTTTTTAGGCAAACAACTGTGGCGTGGTGCAGAGTTTTACTTCAATCCCGAAATGTTTTTGGGAACGCCGTTCAATGGCCAATTGGTGGGTTTGGGTGGTTTTCAAAACGGCGAGTTGCAAAAAGGATCTTTCAGCAATCCGGTTTACTACATCGCACGAGCTTTCGTTCGCCAAACGATCAATTTGGGCGGAGAGGCTTTGTATGCCCCCAGCGCAGCCAACCAATTGGCGGGGCCAACGGATCAAAACAGGTTGGTGCTGTCGGTTGGCAAATTTGCCACCTTGGATTTTTTTGATCAAAACAGCTACAGCCACGACACGCGAACGCAATTTCAAAACTTTGCTTTGTTCTCTATGGGCGCATACAGCTATGCGGCTGACACCAAGGGCTACACATTTGGAGCAGTCGCTGAGTGGTATCAAGACAATTGGATTTATAAAGCCGCACGTCTGGCGCTGCCCACGGTGCCCAATACACAGTCGCTGGATTTTTCGCTGCGACAAGACTACATCGATCAAGTTGAATTGACCCGTCAACACAGTTGGCAGGGAAATGCTGGCTCGGTTCGACTGCTCTACTTTCATCAACATGCCTACATGGGCGACTACGTTGCAGCCACCTCGCAATCGCAAGCCACGCCCGACATAACCTCCGCCCGAAAATCTGGACAAACGAATTGGGGTTACGGCATCAACGTCGAGCAGGCTTTGAACAACGATTTGGGCGTGTTTGGCCGTTGGAGTTGGAATCCGGGCAACACCGAAACGCAAACGGTGGACATCAGTCGCTCGCTGTCTGGGGGCATTGTCCTCAAAGGCACAGGTTGGGCACGACAGGACGATTCAATTGGCCTCGGATTTGCTGTGAACGGACTTGCCAGCTCGCAAATTGCGTATTTGCAGCAAGGCGGCATCAGCCCCTTCATTGGGGACGGCAAGTTGAACTACAAAAACGAACAAATCTTAGAAGGCTACTACAGCGCAAAAGTCTACAAAGCGTTGTTTCTCACCCTTGACGTTCAGCGCATTGCCAATCCAGCCTACAACGCATCGCGCGGCCCC
>CAIYFE010000024.1 GCA_903925445.1 uncultured Burkholderiales bacterium
CCTGCAACTCACTCCCCCAGAACTTTCCGAGCTCATCAAGAGCCGTATCGAAGGCCTGTCCAGCTGTGCCGACGTTCGCAACCAAGGCACTGTGTTGTCGGTGACTGACGGTATCGTTCGCGTTCACGGTCTGTCTGACGTGATGCAAGGCGAGATGTTGGAGTTCCCCAACAACACATTCGGTTTGGCGCTCAACTTAGAGCGTGACTCCGTCGGTGCTGTGATCTTGGGCGAATACGAGCACATCTCTGAAGGCGACATCGTCAAATGTACAGGTCGCATTTTGGAAGTGCCCGTGGGTCCAGAACTCATTGGCCGCGTGGTCAACGCATTGGGTCAACCCATCGACGGCAAAGGCCCCATCAATGCCAAGATGACCGACGTGATCGAAAAAGTGGCGCCAGGCGTGATTGCTCGTCAATCGGTCAGCCAGCCCATGCAAACTGGTTTGAAATCCATCGACTCGATGGTGCCCGTGGGCCGTGGTCAACGTGAGTTGATCATTGGTGACCGCCAAACCGGTAAGACAGCGGTTGCGATCGACGCCATCATCAACCAAAAAGGTCAAAACATGACCTGCGTTTACGTCGCGATTGGCCAAAAAGCCTCGTCGATCAAAAACGTGGTTCGCGCTTTGGAACAAGCTGGCGCAATGGATTACACCATTGTCGTGGCGGCTTCTGCCTCTGAATCTGCTGCGATGCAATACGTGTCGGCCTACTCGGGTTGCACCATGGGCGAATACTTCCGCGACCGTGGCCAAGACGCCTTGATCGTGTATGACGATTTGTCCAAGCAAGCCGTGGCTTACCGCCAAGTGTCTTTGCTGTTGCGTCGCCCACCAGGCCGCGAAGCGTTCCCTGGCGACGTGTTCTATCTCCACAGCCGTTTGCTCGAACGTGCTGCACGCGTCAACGCCGAGTATGTTGAACACTTCACCAAAGGTGAAGTCAAAGGCAAAACAGGTTCATTGACCGCTTTGCCCATCATCGAAACCCAAGCGGGTGACGTGTCGGCTTTCGTGCCCACCAACGTGATTTCGATCACCGACGGTCAGATCTTCTTGGAAACTTCGTTGTTCAACGCAGGTATCCGTCCTGCGATCAACGCGGGTATTTCGGTGTCTCGCGTCGGTGGCGCTGCGCAAACCAAGTTGATCAAAAACTTGTCAGGCGGTATTCGTACCGACTTGGCGCAGTACCGTGAATTGGCTGCTTTTGCCCAGTTCGCTTCCGATTTGGACGAAGCCACACGCAAACAGTTGGACCGCGGTGCTCGCGTGACTGAATTGCTCAAGCAAGCGCAGTACAGCCCCCAATCCATCAGCTTGATGGGCGCTACCTTGTTCGAGGTGAACAAAGGCTTCTTGGATGACATCGAAGTCAAACAAGTGTTGGCCTTTGAAAGCGGCATGCACGCTTTCCTCAAAGACAAGCACGCTGCCTTGTTGGCCAAATTAGAAGCCGACAAAGCCATGGACAAAGACGCTGAGGCCGAATTGAATGCAGCCATCACTGCATTCAAGAAAACCTTTGCTTAATCCATACCTGATACAAGGAGCCTCTGATGGCAGCAGGTAAGGA
>CAIYFE010000025.1 GCA_903925445.1 uncultured Burkholderiales bacterium
CCACTCATCAGTTTGTTGCGCCCTGTCTCGCCACTGGCTTGGTTGCCCATTGGTTTGTTGGTGTTTAAAGGCGCCAACCCTGCGGCCATTTGGACCATCTTCATTTGCTCCATTTGGCCCATGGTCATCAACACGGCGGTGGGCGTGCAACGTGTACCGCAAGACTACATGAACGTGGCCCGTGTGCTCAACCTCTCTGAGTGGAAGATCGTCACCAAGATTTTGTTCCCTGCGGTGCTGCCCTATATGTTGACGGGCGTGCGCTTGGCAGTGGGCACAGCGTGGTTGGTCATCGTCGCCGCGGAGATGCTGACCGGTGGCGTGGGCATTGGCTTTTGGGTGTGGGATGAGTGGAACAACCTGAATGTGAAAAACATCATCATCGCCATCTTCGTGATTGGCATCGTGGGCTTGGTGTTGGAGTACGCCCTCATCAAACTCGCCACCGCATTCACCTTTGAGGAGGTGCAGTCATGAACGCATCATTGACCAGCAAGTATTTGCAAATTCAGGGCGTGGCGCAAACCTTCAAAACAGCCAAGGGCGATTTCCCGGCCCTGCGCGACATCGAGCTGACCGTAGGCAAAGGTGATTTCGTCACTCTCATTGGACACTCGGGCTGCGGCAAGTCCACCTTGCTCAACCTCATTGCGGGCTTGACCATGCCCACAGAAGGCACCTTGATTTGCGCCAACCGCGAAATCGCAGGCCCAGGCCCTGAGCGTGCCGTGGTGTTTCAAAACCACTCGTTACTGCCCTGGCTCACATGCTTTGAAAATGTTTACCTCGGCGTGGAGCGCGTGTTCGGCCAAAGCGGCGTAGTGGACGGCAAACCCAAAGAAGACAAAGCCCAACTGACAGCACGCACACACGCCGCGCTGGAGATGGTGAGCCTCAGCCACGCAGCCTACAAACGCCCAGGCGAAATTTCGGGTGGTATGAAACAACGCGTGGGGATTGCACGCGCCTTGGCGATGGAGCCACAAGTGTTGTTGATGGACGAACCCTTTGGTGCTTTGGATGCATTGACCCGCGCCAAACTGCAAGACGAGCTGTTAGCCATCGTTGCCAACACCCAAAGCACGGTGGTGATGGTGACACACGATGTGGACGAAGCCGTGTTGCTGTCCGACAAGATTGTGATGATGACCAATGGCCCCGCCGCCACCATCGGCGAAGTGCTGCATGTGGACCTGCCTCGCCCCCGCTCACGCGTGACCCTGGCCGACGACCCTGCCTATTTGCAGTACCGCAAAGCCGTGATTGACTTTTTGTACACGCGTCAAGCGCACGTTGAGAAACACTGAGGAACCACCCATGACGAACAAACTCAAACTCGTGATGGTGGGCAACGGCATGGCCGGTGTACGCACCTTGGAAGAGCTCATCAAGCTGACGCCAGACCTTTACGACATCACGGTCTTTGGCTCAGAGCCACACCCCAACTACAACCGCATTTTGTTGTCGCCGGTGTTAGCGGGTGAACAAACCTTGGATGAAATCATCCTCAACCCACGCGACTGGTACAGCGACAACCACATCACGCTGCACACCAGCTGGACAGTGACCGAGGTAGACCGCGTCAAGCGCGTGGTGCATGCCACCAACGCTGCAGGCGAAGTTCAAAGCGCACCCTATGACCGCTTGATTTTGGCCACCGGCTCCAACCCCTTCATGTTGCCCGTGCCGGGCCGGGAGTTAGAGGGCGTGCTGGCCTACCGAGACATCGCCGACACACAGGCCATGATTGATGCGGCCACGAAATACAAACATGCGGTGGTGATTGGCGGCGGTTTGCTCGGCCTCGAAGCAGCCAACGGTTTGATGAAACGCGGCATGAGCGTAACCGTGGTGCACGTCGGTGAATGGCTGATGGAGCGTCAGCTCGACAAAGTGGCGGGGGGTTTGTTGCAACGCTCGCTCGAAGAGCGCGGCATGCAATTTCGCATGCAGGCACACACCCAAGAATTGCAAGCCGACAAAAACGGCCGTGTGGCATCGGTCTTGTTCAAAGACGGCTCGCATGTGCCCGCCGAGTTGGTGGTGATGGCCGTGGGCATTCGCCCCAACACAGCATTGGCCGAAAAAATGCACCTGCATTGTGAGCGCGGCATTGTGGTCAGCGACACTCTGCAAACTGTGACCGACCCACGCATTTATGCCGTGGGCGAATGTGCGGCCCACCGTGGCATTGCCTACGGTTTGGTGGCGCCTTTGTTTGAGCAAGGCAAAGTGCTGGCCAACCATTTGGCCGAATTCGGCATTGGCCGCTACACCGGCTCGCTCACCTCGACCAAGCTCAAAGTCACTGGCATCGATTTATTCAGCGCGGGCGACTTCATGGGCAGTAACGATGGCAGCACCGAAGAGATTGTGCTGAGCGACCCGCACGAAGGCGTTTACAAAAAGCTCGTCATCCGCAACGACCAATTGGTGGGCGCGTGTTTGTATGGCGACACGGTGGACGGCAGCTGGTACTTCAAACTGCTGCGCGATGGCCGCAGCGTGGCCGACATCCGCGAGAAGCTGATGTTTGGCGAATCCAACATCGGCGACGTGGGCCATGAAGGCCACAGCAAAGCCGCCAACATGCCCGACGATGCCGAGGTGTGCGGTTGCAACGGCGTGAAAAAAGGCGCGATCTGCAAAGCCATCAAAGACAAAGGTTTGTTCACCTTGGACGAAGTGCGCAAGCACACCAAAGCCAGCGCCTCGTGCGGCTCCTGCACGGGCTTGGTCGAACAAATATTGATGTTCACCGCTGGGGGTGACTACTCGGCCACGCCGAAGAAAAAAGCCATCTGCGGCTGCACTGAGCACAGCCATCAAGAAGTGCGCGACGCGATTTCGCAGAACAAGCTGTTGACCAACGACGCGGTGTTTGAATTTTTGAATTGGAAAAAACCAAGCGCAGACACCAAAGCAACAGGCTGCGCCACGTGCCGCCCTGCCGTTAACTATTACCGCATGAGCAGCTGGCCCAAAGAGGCCTTGGACGACCCGCAAAGCCGCCTCATCAACGAGCGCAGCCACGCCAACATCCAAAAAGATGGCACCTACAGCGTCATCCCACGCATGTGGGGTGGCGAGACCACCGCCGACGAATTGCGCCGCATTGCAGACGTGGTGGACAAGTACAAGATCCCCACCGTCAAGGTCACGGGTGGTCAACGGATTGACTTGCTCGGTGTGAAGAAAGAGGACTTGGTCAATGTGTGGAAAGACATTGGCATGCCCAGCGGCCACGCCTATGCCAAAGCTTTGCGCACAGTCAAAACCTGCGTGGGCAGCGAGTGGTGCCGCATGGGCACGCAAGACAGCACGCAAATGGGCAAGGACTTAGAGAAAGCCATGTGGCGCATGTATGCCCCACACAAGGTGAAGTTCGCCGTGTCGGGCTGCCCGCGCAACTGCGCAGAAGCCGGCATCAAGGACGTGGGCATCATCGGCGTGGACAGCGGCTGGGAGATGTACATCGCCGGCAACGGCGGCATCAAAACCGAAGTGGCTGAGTTCTTTGTGAAAGTTAAAACCTCCGAAGAAGTGATGGAGTACACCGGTGCCTTCATGCAGCTCTACCGCGAAGAAGGCTGGTACTTAGAGCGCACCGTGCACTACGTAAACCGCGTGGGCATGGACTACGTGAAGAAAAAAATCTTAGACGACGAAGCAGGCCGCAAAGCCTTGTGGGCACGCTTGCAATTCACGCTCGACGGCGAACCCGATCCATGGTTTGAGTTCGACAAAGCGCAAGTCGATACGCGCCAATTTGAAGCCATCACCGTTTAAGGACACACACCATGACCGACTGGAAAGTCATTTGCAAAGTTGACGACATCCCCGTGTTGGGCGCACGCCGCGTTCAGCGGGCCAAGGGGGTTGAAGTGGCGGTGTTTCGCAACGCCGAAGACAAAGTGTTTGCCCTGCTGGACCAGTGCCCGCACAAACGTGGCCCTTTGAGCCAAGGCTTGGTTTTTGGTGAAACCGTGGTGTGCCCGTTGCACAACTGGCACATTGGGTTAACAGACGGCTGCGCCAACGCGCCCGATGAAGGCTGCACCACCCGCTTTGCGGTGCGTGTGGAAAACGGAGATGTGGCCTTGGATCTGAACGAGCTCAACACGCTTGCCATCGACGACGCCACGGTAACGAACTGAAACACCCCAACCGCTCGAAAGCCGCCATGAAAGAAACGCGTTCAACCTGCCCCTACTGCGGTGTGGGCTGCGGCGTCATCATCGAGTCGAACGTGGGCCACATCACCGGTGTGCGCGGCGACCCTGCGCACCCTGCCAACTTTGGACGCTTGTGCAGCAAGGGATCTTCATTACACCTGTCGGCCAGTCCCGTGATGGCAGCACAAACGCGTTTGCTGCAACCCATGCGCCGCTTGGTGCGCGGTAGCAGCTTGCAGCCTACACCTTGGGACAGCGCCATGCAGTTGGCCGGCCAAACACTGGGCAACATCGTGCGCACACACGGGGCCGATGCACTGGGCTTTTATGTGTCGGGTCAGTTGCTGACCGAAGACTATTACGTGTTCAACAAGCTGGCCAAAGGTTTGCTGGGCACCAACAACATCGACACCAACTCGCGCCTGTGCATGAGCAGCGCCGTGGCGGGCTACAAGCTCACCCTCGGCGCCGACGCCCCACCCGCTTGCTATGACGATGTGATGCACGCTGATTGCTTGTTCATCGCTGGCAGCAACGCAGCGTATGCGCACCCTGTTTTGTTCAGGCGCATCGAAGACGCACGCGCTAAGAACCCGAACCTCAAAATCATCGTGGCCGACCCGCGCCGCACCGACACCGCCAGCAGCGCCGATCTGCACTTGGCGTTGCAACCCGGCACTGATGTGACACTGTTTCACGGCATGTTGCAGGTGATGCTGGCTGAGGGCTGGGTCGACAAAACCTACATCGCCGCGCACACAGAGGGCTTTGAAGCGCTGCAAAGTTTGGTGGCCGACTACACACCTGCACGCGTGCACGAAGTGTGCGGCATCACACCCCAACAACTGTTGCAAGCCACACGCTGGTTTGCAGGCGTGCCCGAGCACAACAGCCATGGATTCAAGCCCAACCCCGCATGGCGCACGCTCAGCTTGTATTGCCAAGGTTTGAACCAATCGAGCAGTGGCACCGCCAAAAACGCCTCGCTCATCAACCTGCATTTGGCAACGGCGCAAATTGGCAAAGCGGGTGCAGGCCCCTTCTCGCTGACGGGCCAACCCAACGCCATGGGGGGCCGCGAAGTGGGTGGCTTAGCCAACCTTATCAGCGCGCACCGCGACATGAGCAAGCCCGAACACCGCGCAGAAGTCGCAGCCCTGTGGGGCATTGACGATGTGCCATCCAAGCCCGGCAAGACCGCCGTAGAAATGTTTGAAGCTGCCGCCGATGGCGAAATAAAAGCGCTGTGGATTGCCTGCACCAACCCCGCGCAATCCATGCCCGACCAAGCCACGGTGCGCCGTGCTTTAGAACGCGCCGAGTTTGTGGTGGTGCAAGAAGCCTTCGCAACCGCAGAGACCTGCGACTTCGCCGACCTGCTGCTACCCGCCACCACCTGGGGCGAAAAAGAAGGCACGGTCACCAACAGCGAACGCCGCATCACCCGCGTGCGTGCCGCTGTGCCAGCACCCGGACAAGCCAAACACGATTGGCAAATCGTGGTGGACTTGGCCACACGGTTGGCACAAGAGCCAGGCGTGGCCCTAAACAAAGACGGCCTGCACATGGCCTACACCTCACCCGAAGAAATTTGGGTGGAGCACCGCGAATCCACCCGCGGTCGCGACCTTGACATCACCGGGCTGAGCTACGCGCATTTAGACCAAAGCCCTGAGCAATGGCCTATGCGCGAAGGTGCCACCCAAGGCCAAGCGCGTTTGTATGAAGACGGCCTATTCGCCACCGCCAATGGCCGTGCCAAATTTGCGGCCCTGCCCTATGTGCCAACCGCAGAAGTGCGTGAATCGCGCTTTCCGTTTTCGCTTAACACGGGCCGCTTGCGCGACCAGTGGCATGGCATGACCCGCACAGGCTTGGTCGGCAAACTGTTTGGCCACGTGCCCGAGCCAATGGTGCAACTGCACCCAGACGACATGGCGCGGCTTGGCTTTGACGAGGGCACTTTGGTACACGTCACCAGCAAACGTGGCTCCATCGTATTGCCGGCCCAAGCCAGTGCCGACCTCGGTGCGAACCAAGCGTTCATTGCCATGCATTGGGGCGCAGCGTTTTTGAGTGGGCGTGACCACCAAAACAAACCACTCGCGGGGGTGAACGCCATCACCACCTCAGCGTATTGCCCCACCTCGAAGCAGCCTGAGCTCAAGCATGCGGCTGTCAAAGTGCTCAAAGCCGAATTGCCTTGGACTTTGCTCGCAGTGGCATGGCTGCCCGAGCACAAATCGCCAACCATTTTGCAAAATCTGCGTGCGCGCATGGTGCAGTTTGAATTCGCCAGCTGTGTGCCGTTCAGCGATACACCTACTGAGGGCCCAGCACGTCAAGGTGTGTTGATTCGTGCGGCCTGCAGCGAAGCGCCTGACATGGCGCTGCTGCATGACATCGAACAACTCTTAGGGCTCAACGGAACAGACAGCCTGCGCTACGTCGATGCCAAACGCCGCCAACTGCGAAGCATGCGTTTGCAACACAGCGAAGCCACCCAAGCCAAAGACACACAACTCAGTGCCTTTCTCATTGCGGGCGATACCTCAGCGGAAACCTGGCTCAAAGCCTTGCTGCAAACCCAAGCGTCCACCCAAGTCTACGGTCGCCGCTTATTGATGACTGGCAGCAAACCACCGGTGGCCTTGGTCGATGCAGGCACCACCGTGTGCAGCTGTGTGGGGGTGAAAAATGTGGCCATTCACAACCACCTCAAGATTTACAAAGGCGACAGCACTCAACGCTTGGCCTCCTTGCAAGGCACGCTCAAGTGCGGCACCCAATGCGGCTCGTGCGTCCCTGAGCTGCGCCGCATGATTCAACTCACCGAGAGCACGACATGAAACAACAGCAGATACATCAGCAGCCTCGCGTCACCCTGGTGGGCGCAGGTCCAGGCGACCCTGAATTGCTCACCCTCAAAGCGGTCAAAGCCATTGCTGCCGCCACCGTGCTGCTGGTTGATGATTTGGTGAGTGACTCCATCGTGGCTTATGCCTCGCCCTCAACGCGCATCATCTATGTGGGCAAGCGGGGTGGATGCAAATCCACACCACAGACATTCATTGAAAAGCTCATGCTGCAAGAGGCTTTGGCTGGTGAAAACGTGGTGCGCCTCAAAGGCGGCGACCCCTTCATCTTTGGGCGTGGTGGTGAAGAGGTAGAACACCTGCAACAGCAAGGCGTAAGCGTCACCGTCATCAACGGCATTACAGCAGGCCTGGCTGGTGTCACCTCACTGGGTGTGCCATTGACGCACCGCGCCCATGCACATGGCGTGTTGTTCATCACGGGTCATGCCAAACAAGGTGCAACGGATGCTGTGGACTGGGCGAAGTTGTCGCACACCGCCGCACAAGCCAAGCTCACCTTGGTGATTTACATGGGTATGAGTGGTGTCGCTGAGCTGCAAGTCTCTTTGCTACATGGGCTTAGCGCACACACGCCAGTGGCCGTGATTCAACACGTGAGCCTGCCAACACAACGCCATGTGGTGTGCACGCTCAACGAGCTGCACAACACGGTGGTGCGCGACCAAATGGCCAGCCCTTCTGTCATCGTAGTGGGTGATGTGTTGCAAGGCTTGCTGCACCTCGAACAATCCAATCAGCGCTTCGTCGCTACGGCCTAAATCTTTTAAACTAACTCAGGAGCCATCATGAACCGTTTCGACGTGACCGAAAAAATCATCAGCACCAAAGTGTCAAAAGGTATCAAGTGGGAAGACGTGGCAAAAAAAGTGGGACTCTCCAAAGAATGGACCACGGCCGCTTGCTTGGGCCAAATGACCTTAGATGCCAAACAAGCCAAAGTGGTTGGCAAGATTTTTGGCCTCGATGCCGAAGAGCAAAAGTGGCTGCAAGTCGTGCCCTACAAAGGCTCCTTGCCCACAGCTGTGCCCACGGACCCATTGATTTACCGCTGGTACGAAATCGTCAGCGTGTACGGCACCACCATCAAAGAACTCATTCACGAAGAGTTTGGCGACGGCATCATGAGCGCGATTGATTTCTCGATGGACATCGTGCGTCAACCCGACCCCAAAGGTGACCGCGTCAATGTGGTGCTGTCAGGCAAATTCTTGCCCTATAAACAATACTGAGCGTGAGCAACGACGCAGCAAAGGCTCTGTTAGCGCAAATGTGCGCGAGATCACATATTGCGCCCAAACGACTGGTGGCACCGGGGCCAACGGCTGAAGAGTTGGATCTAATTTTCACTGCCGCAGCGCAAGCCCCCGATCATGGAAACATCCAACCATGGCGTTTTATTCTTGTACCCCAAGAAAAACGAGCAGCACTAGGCCAGGCATTCACGCACGCGTTACAAGAACGCGACGCAAATGCTAGCGAAACCGAACTAAATATTGCATATGAAAAAGCATTTCGTGCACCGTGTTTAATTTTGGCAGTTGTTAACCAAGGCCCTACAGAACCTGAAATACCTTATCACGAGCGCCAAATTGCATTGGGTTGTGCGATTCAAAACATGCTTTTGATGGCACATACACTCTCTATCGGCAGTGGCATCACGAGTGGCCAAGCTATGAATTCCCGTTTCGTTCGTGAAGTCTTCAGGCTAACGCCAAATGAAGAAGCAATGTGCTATCTAACATTTGGCCAAGTAATAACGTATAAAAGCAAACGAAAAAGGTCCAATGTTTCTGAGATAGTCTCAAGCATGGAATGAATAAGGGCTGCTGACTCTCGAACTTCCACAGGTTTTAGTTCGCTTGCTATTCGTAACGTGTGACGTTTGGGAAGTAAGATGGCTCACGAACGTAGCAAAAGTGCCCTAAACCTGAGAAAAGTTGCGAAACGCAACTTTTGACCCAATTACACGAAATATTACACGCTTATCAAAAACACCAATAAGTCATTGATTTATATATGATTTTGACGAGCCTGTTTTCCTGTTAACTCGTTGCCGGTAAGCCTGTGCCGCGTCATCTGGATCAATGTTGATGAGCTCAAGTCCTTTGACGCCAGGCACTTTAAC